>CAUEUD010000008.1 GCA_959020865.1 Eubacterium limosum
ATTGGCCGCAGAGTATAATGTCAGCAGGGTGACCATTCGAAAGGCTTTGATGCGGCTGATTGATGAGGGCTATCTTTTCTCTGTACCTGGAAAGGGAACCTTTGTTGACTATTTCAACAAAAATATCTACCGGATTCCTCTGTCGCTGGAAAGCATCCTGAAATCTCCTTATGATGGGGAAACACTCATTGGTTCTAAAATCATTAACCCAGACATTGACATGGTCTATCATCTTCAGATTGCGCCCAAGGAAAAAGTCATCAGTATTGAGTGGCTTTTGAGTATCGAAGGTAATCCTGTGGTCTATGATATAAAGTACATTCCTTTTTTTCCTGCGCTGCCTATTGGTGAGATCGACTTGAAATATTCGAGTCTTTCCCGTATTTTATCCTCTAAATTTAACTTAAGGGATTTACAGGAAGAGATAGCCATTGAATGTGTATGTCCAAATGAAAAGATATGCCGGTATCTGGGGATGGATTTTGATTCTAATGAAGCGGTAATTCTTTTAAATAAATTTATCTATGATCGCGAGAATAACCCGGTTGGGTGGAGTTTGAATTATATTAGAAGTGATTATTGTACATTAAAGGCGGAATTTCAATGTTAGAAAAAAAGAAAAAAATTGAGACGACAACTTACGATGCGATTTATAATGATATCAAAAATAGAATCGATCATGGCGAATTGAATCCTGGCGATAAGCTGGATTCCGTTAGAAAACTGTGTGAAATATATAATACCAGTGATATTACCATCCGAAAAAGCATCGAACTCTTAAAACAAAACCATTACGTATACTCAAAAGAACGGTCTGGCGTTTATGTGTCTGGCGGTGAAAAAAAATATTATTTCCTGAAGTTTCATGAAGTTACCAATATTATTGAATCGGTAAACCATCGAGAAATCATTGAATTTGGAAACATTGCGACTGCCGATTTCAATCAGTATATCGGGTTGAAAAATGAGACAGTGCGCTGTGTGAAAATCGCTACGATTGGCTACAATGAAGCTTTTCCTATTTTTTATGATGAAAAATATATTGTGAATAACGCCAAGCTCGCGTTTGAGAATAAAGAAAAAGAAATACTGCTCACTACCATTGAAGGCGTGTTGGATAATTACGATGTTGCGAAAAAATTGTATATTGAAGTAGAAAATAGTCGTACAGATATCCGTAAAAATTTGCTTCTGCCAGAAAGAATCGGGATGTTCCGATTTGTTAAAGAGTTTTTTACCCGTTCTGGTAAATTTATTGGTTTATCTAAAACTTACATTGGTGGCGACAATATTTCCTTAAAATGTTTGTAAAAAGATTGACTTCTTTGAAAAATGGTGCTATATTGTGTATATCAAGTAACAAGCAAATAAAGAAAAGAGTTTTGAATTACTCTGAAAAAATATTTAAATATGTACGATCTGTTTTTATCACTTTATTGTGTATGTCATGTTTCACACAGATAGAAAGGAGGATAAACGCTGTGAAATATGAAATTTTATAAAAAGGGGGCGCAAAATTATTTTGCGAAATAAAAAATGAGTATAAGGGTAAAAAGATTTATTCAATTATTATGTTTATGTGTAGGTGCAACGGTTATTTATTTTATTCCGGTACATTTAAGAGCGACTTTTTATGTGCCGATGCAGGAAGTTTTTTCACTGACAAATACGCAGATCGGTGATTTGGCTGGGTTGTATGGTACGATGACTATTTTTACATATTTGCCTGGCGGCTGGCTTGCAGATAAGTTTTCACCCAGAAAAATGTTGGCTCTTTCCTATTTTGGGACGGGAATACTAACATTTTTCCTGCTTCTAAAGCCAGGTTATTCAATGATGATGATCATTTTTGCACTATGTGGCGTGACAACAACCCTGACCTTTTGGGCGGCTTTGCTTAAAATCACGCGTGATTTTGGTAAAAATGATGGACAGGGAAAGGCTTTCGGGGGACTGGAAGGCGGTCGTGGACTGGCCGCAACCGTAATTCTTATGGGAGCTACCCTGATTTATGGGATGATGGGCGGAAACCCAACATCGATGATGATTATTATTGCGATTTTTGGAATTCTAAATATTTTGACAGGTATTTTTACATTAATTGTTTTTGATGAAATTAAAGAAGAGAAAAAAACAGGCGAAAATCCGTTTGCTGGCATTGTGGAGTGTATTAAAAATCCAAATGTATGGTTGATTTCCTTTATTGTTCTGGGGATATACACAGTCCATTCTGTATCACAATATATCGCGCCCTTTGCAAATGAAGTATTTGCTGCGACCGTTGTATTTGGATCGATTCTATCGCTGTCAAAACAGTGGATGAAGCCTGTTGGGGGCTTTATCGGAGGATTTTTTGCCGACAAAATTGGGATTACCAATATGCTTTCTATTGGCGTTGTATTATTAGTAATATCAACGGGTGTCTTTGCACTTGTGCCTGGAAATCCGAGTTTGCTGATTCTTTTGATCATCAATACCTTAATTATGTTTACCATCGTGGCAGGTTTAAGGGGCTTATATTTTGCGAATATGAACGAAGCGGGTATCCCGTTAAGATTGACAGGGACCGTTATCGGTTTTGCTTCAACCATTGGATTTACGGCGGATGTTTTTATTCCGGTGATCTCAGGCAGATTATTGGACGCTTACCCAGGAGGACTGGGATATCGCATGATGTTTGGGATCGGAGCGCTCTTCTGTGTAATATCTTTCGTATTACTTCAAGTATTTAAAAAACGTAATGCGAAAACAATTGACGCGATTAAGCTTGAAAAGCTTGGACATCAGAAAGTAGAGGAAAATGCAGCAGAATGAAACCATATGAAAAATATATCAAAAAAGAGGATATCGAGAAAATTCATAAAATATCAATGGATATTCTTGAAAATGTTGGGGTTAAGTTTGAGGATGAATTTATTTTAGAGGTATTTAAAGAACATGGAGCCAGAATAGATGGCGATATTGTCTATATCAATCAAAGCCTTTTTGAAGCGGCAATGCAGACGGTTCCCACGGAATTTACGATACGTTCGGGGAAGGGTGACGTACATATTGGTAATGGCAGCAGAGTATTTTTACCGGCGGGAGGCAACGTTTATATTCAGGATGGAAAGAGCATACGCTCAATGACAAACGAAGACAATATTAATCAGTTTAAGCTCTACGACACCAGTCCGGTTATTTCCTGCGGGCATGTAAACATTTTTCTGGATGAGCAGAATCAGACATTGGATGAAAGAATTTATGGACCAGTTGCTTTCGTTTTGAAATATTCCAACAAGCCGTCGATCCATACAAAAATTAATACATTTCCGATTAAGGAAAAGGATAAAGTCCGCGAATCTTTCCAGAAGGGATTAAAATTAGTCAAACGTTTTGAAGGGTTGGACGAAGCGTATGTTAAGATTTCTTCGATCAATCCGATTTCGCCATTATGTTACGATCACGATCCGCTTGAAAAAATCATTGCGGCTTGCGAAGAGAATCAACCACTTTGGATTATTTCAGCGGCAATGCCGATTTTAAGCGGTCCTACATCAGTCGCTTCAATTATGGCGATGACAAACGCAGAGATTTTGGCAGGAATTGTCCTGACACAATTGTTAAAACCCGGTATCCCTGTGGTTTATGGGAATACCTCAACCTCCACAGATATGCGCACTCTTCAGATGAGTCTGGGTTCACCGGAAACGGCGTTAATGATTTATGCGACAGCAGCGTTGGCAGACTATTATCATCTGCCCTTTAGAACAGGCGGGCTTTTGAGTGATGCCAAAGAGCTTGACGTTCAGGCTGGTTCGGAATCGACAATGCTTGGTATGGCAACCTTGGATTGTAACCCAGACATGGTATTGCACGCCATTGGGGTACTTGGCTCTTTTAATCTGGTCAGCTTTGAAAAAATTCTGGTCGACGAAGAAATTATTATGCTAATTAATCGGATGTTAAAAGGAATTGACTGCTCTGATGAAAAACTGTGTTACGAGATGATTAAAAAAATCGGACCAAGGGGAAGCTGTCTCAATGGCAGAACACCGAAGATGTTTAAGGAAGAGTTCACAATGTCCAAATATTTTAATAAAGTAGATGCAAACCAGTGGCAGAACAATGGCAGCAAGTCGGTACTGGAAGCGACACATGAAGATGTTTTAAAAAGGATTGAGAGCTATAAGATGCCGCAGATTACCAAAGAGCAGGATGATTTGATCCGTCAGTACCTTCCGGTGCAATATAGAAATAGAATTTAAGGAGAGAAGAAAATGGCAGATTATAAAAAGTTGGTTGAATTACTTCTGGATGGTGACGATGAAGAGATTGTTGTCGAAATAGAAAATTTGTTGAATCAAGGAGTTCCGGCGGCAGAAATTCTTCAAAAGGGTTTAATCCAAGGGATGGATATCGTAGGCCAGGAGTTTGAAAAAGAAGAGCTGTTTATCCCTGAAATGCTTGCTGCAGCCTTAGCGATGAAAGAAGGCGTGGAAAAAATAAAGCCACTTCTAAGTGAAGAGGAAAAACAGTCCACAGGAAAAGTGCTCTTTGCAACGGTCGAAGGCGATATCCATGATATCGGTAAAAATTTATGCATTGTTATGCTTGAGGGCGCAGGATTTGAAGTGCGGGATTTAGGCATTGATGTAGGGCTAACTGAGATTTTAGAAGCAACAAAAAAGGAAAAACCACAGGTTTTATGTTTATCCGCGCTTTTGAGCGCGACAATGCCAGCCATGAAGAAAGTGGTTGTTCAGTTTAAAATGGAAGAGATTCATACGAAGGTTCTTATTGGCGGCGCTCCGGTTACGCAGGAATTTGCTGATAAAATTGGGGCAGATGCTTATGCAGATGACGCTTCAGAATGTGTTTCTGTTGTAAAGCAATTGATTTAAAAGAAGGATTGTCATGAAGGAAGGTAAGATAAAACGGTTCCTTCAATTGATTTGCTTTTCGGTTGGTGCAACCGTTATCTATTTTGTGCCCATCCACCTGCGATCTCTTTTCTATGTTCCGATGCAGGAGGTTTTTGGGTACACCAATACACAGATTGGAAACCTGGCAGGCTGGTATGGAATCATGACAATTGTTACATATCTGCCAGGCGGCTGGCTTGCAGATAAATATTCAGCCAGAAAATTATTGGCAGGTTCTTATATTGTAACAGGCTTATTAACGCTTGTTATGGCGTTGTATCCACCTTATGAAGTCGCTTTGTGGATATTCATTTTAGTTGGGATCAGCAGCACATTAACCTTTTGGGCATCTTTACTTAAGCTTACACGCCAGTTTGGAAAAGATAAAAACCAGGGGAAAGCGTTTGGAAGCCTGGAGGGCGGAAGGGGTCTGGCAGCAACCGTTATTTTTGCAGCTTCTTCCGTCTTATTCACCAGGATCGGCAATGCGTGGGTTGGACTCAGAATTTTGATCGTTGTTTTTGGTGTGGGGACTATTTTGGTAGCAGTGATGACACTTTTGGTTTTTGATGAAAGAGATGCCGATCATGAAGCGACTAATGTGTTTCATGGGTTTCTGCGCTGCCTTAGAAACCCGAATACCTGGCTTATCGCGTTTATCGTTATGGGCATTTATACGGTTCATGCAATCTCACAGTATATTGCCCCCTTTGCGACGAATGCATTCGGCACATCCGTTCTCATCGGTTCATTGCTTTCTCAGTCCAAGCAATGGGTGAAGCCGCTTGCGGGAATCGGCGGCGGCATACTGGCAGACCGATTTGGTGTTTCAAAGATTTTATTGATCGGGTCTGTCTTGTTGGCGACGTCGGTTGGTATTTTTGCCTGGATTCCAGGGAATCGTCAATTATTTTGGCTCTTGATCATTAATACAGTCATTATATTTCTTCTTCTGGGGTTATTGAGGGGGCTTTATTTTGCAGACTTAAATGAAGCAGGAATTGAATGGCATCTGACAGGGACAGTCATTGGCTTTGCAACAACCATCGGAATGCTTGGCGATGTGTTTGTGCCGTTTTTGGCAGGAAGACTGCTGGATTACTTTCCGGCAGATAAAGGATATACCTATATTTTTGGAATGGGGGTTGTATCAAGCTGTTTCGCAGTAATAATGCTTTTGATTTTCAGAAAATATAATAAACAGAGAATAGAGGATAAGGAGTAGAAAATGGATATAAACTATGATCGCTATCAGGCAATGTCGCTTGATGATGTTGAAAAAATACATGAATACACGGTTGATATTTTAACCGATACAGGAATATGGGTTGAGGATGATGAAGCGCGCGATATTTTCAAAAAAAATGGTTGCAGAATAGAGAATGAGAAGGTTTTTCTAAATGAAAAAGTAATTCAGACGGCCCTTGAAAATGCGCCGTCTGAATTCAGAATTTGTGCGATTGAGCCCAGAAACTCAAAGACTTTTGGCGTAGAGGCGTCCATTTTCGCGCCGGCCGGCGGTGCGGTCACCATCTGTGAAAGCGACAATATCAGGCGGGCTCCAACGATGGAAGATGTGAATGACTTTAGTAAATTAGTGCAATGCTTAGATGTTATTGGCCTTAATCGGCCAGCGGTTCATCCATCAGATGTTGATCCTATGAAAAAGTTTTTGCACATTACACTGGCTGATTTTAAATACAACAATAAAATTTATCAGCTTCGTCGTGAAACACTGGAAATGATTTGCATCATTTACGGCATTACACCTGAAAAAATGAAAAAAGATGCTGAAAATGGCATTCATTATGGTTATTCCACATCCAATCCCGTATCACCGCTTGAACTTAGCAGCGCAGCAACCGATACGATTAGGTTTCAGGCAGAGTACAGTGTTCCAAATATTATTGCGCCAATGCCGATCGGCGGCATATCTGCGCCTGCTACCGTTGAGGGGACCATCTTAATCCAGAATTGCGAAAATGTGGCGGCAATTGTCTTCAGCAGCCTGATCAATCCTAAGGCACCGGTCTTTTACGGCTGTATTGGCTCTGTTGGTGATATGAAAAAGGGCAGCGCAACGGCCGCGGCGCCGGAAATGCGTATTATTGAAGCAGCCGGGGCACAGATGGCCCGTTATTATAATATTCCATCAAGAGGCGCTCCGGGATCTCCAGACGCGGTTGCAATGGATTTTCAGGCAGGAGCGGAGAGCGCAACGGGATTTTACAGCAGTGTGCGGAGTGGTGTGCACCTCATTACCAACATGGGTTTTATGGGGAATTGGATGCAGGCATCAAAGGCCAAATTAGTCTTAGATGCAGAAATCATCGAATCGGTTCTTCGCATTATGCAGCCGCTGGAGATTACAGAGGAAAAAACAGCCCTCGATCTTATCAAAAAATTAGGAGCACGGAGTACATATCTTACAGAAAAACATACGCTGAAAAATTATAAAAAGAATTTTTATAATCCAAAAGTATTCAGACGGACAACCTTTGAAAAATGGGAGAAAGAGGGAAAATTGGAAGCTGTACAAAGTGCAGAAAACAGAGCGAAAGCGCTTTTGGATCAATATGAGGCTCCTGATAGAGACCCATCGGTTGTCAAAGAATTGGAAGCATATATCGCAAAACATGACGGGAGATAAGGGAAATGCTATATATAGGTGAATCCATTAATGGAACCATACCAGCGGTAAATCAGGCAATATTGAAGCATGACGCGGATTTTATTCTTAAGCTGGCCGTGACGCAGGTAGAATGTGGCGCCGATTATCTGGATGTTAACGCTGGAACTGGAGGGATTGGCAACGAGCGCGATGACTTGAGATGGCTCATTGAACTGCTTCAGGATAATGTGGAGTGTCCGCTCTGTTTAGACAGTTCTGAGCCAGAAATATTAATGGAAACATATAAAAATTATCGTGGTAAACCAATGTTTAACTCGGTTTGTGAAGGAAAAAAGCTGGACATAATGGCTCCGGCTATTTTAGAGCAAGAATGCAGCGTAATCGCTTTAGCTCATGGGGAAGACGGGATTCCGGACAATGCTGAATTGCGCTTTGTTTTTGCAGAGAAAATTGTCAAGAGACTCAGGGATGCAAATGTCAACGATTGTGATATTTATATTGATCCGATTATCATGAGTTTGTCCACCAATACAGCGGCTGGAAAGGTGACACTGGACACCATAACGAGGATACACGAAGCATACCCGGGGGTCAATATTATTTTACCGATATCGAATATTGGATTTGGGATACCGAAAAGAAAGCGGATAAATGATACTTTTGCAGCCATGTGCATCCAAAATGGCGCAAACGCCTTTATTGCGGATGTACGGGACAAATCTTTTATTGGGACTACCCTCGCCGCAGAGGCGCTTCTTGATAAAGACCGGTTCTGCAAAAGATACATTAAAGCCTATAAAAAGGGAAGAATCGAATAATTAAAGAGGTGCGGTCTGTTTCAGACCGTACCTCTTTTCTGGTCTGCCTTCGACGAGATCGTGAATTTACCTAACGCCAGAATAATGGCCTGAACACCCGTCGGCACTGTGGGTGGGGACAAAAAAAGGAAGAAGGCGGGTCATGGGGGTGAAAACCTGAAACGGTTTAAAGCCCGGAAAAACGTTCAGGCAATTGAATTGGCAGTGGGTACACGTTATAATGGTGGAGTTTGGAAGGATATTTTACAACGGAAGGGAAAACGCATGACAGAAGTAATCATTTTTGATATGGATGGCCTCATGTTTGATACGGAGACCATATCCATTCCCAGCTGGGTAAAGGCAGGCGAAATTCTGGGTTACCCCATTACAGAAGCCATGATCTTTGAGCTGTTCGGTATGAATCCGGTGGCGGTGAATGCCTACTGGAAGGAGCACTTCGGGGACGATTTTGACTGCGGCGCAGCCATGAAGCTTCACCTCGATTATATGGAGGACTATGTGCGGGAAAACGGCGTGCCGCTGAAGCCGGGGCTGATCACGCTGCTGGATTTTTTAAAGGAGCAGGGCTACCTGTTTACCATCGCCTCGTCCACACAGCGCCCGATGATCAAGATGTACCTGGAGCGCGCTGAGATCGGCCACTATTTCACCGACCAGATCGTGGGCGGCGACGAGATCACGAACGGCAAGCCCGCGCCGGATATTTATTTAAAGGCCGCCCAGAAGCTGGGGACAGCGCCGGAACACTGCATGGTTTTTGAAGACTCTCTGGCAGGAATCGAGGCGGCCTGGCGGGCAGGTATGAAGCCGGTGATGGTGCCGGATAAGGTGCCGGCGGACGCCGTCACAGAGGAGCGGCTGTACGCTAAGCTAAAAACCCTGGACGAGGGGATTGAGCTGCTTATAAAAGAAAGCTGAGGGCAGGGTGTGAAACACACCCAGTCCTCAGCTTTTTTCCTTGGTGACTCTGAATTCTGGTGGCTGCTCGCATTTCAGATCATCGCTCAGGTGGCGGTCATCATTGATATACGCGATCTCAAGGTGATTGTCCGCGTCAAAGATAAATTTGCACACCGCAGTGTTGCGCAGAATCTGCTGCTCCATCTCCTCAAAGGGCAGGCCCTTCGCATACCATAGAAAGGTCTGAATAGCAAAACCGTGGGAAATACAGGCGATGGTCCTGCCGACATTTTCAGCCACAATGCGCGTGAGTGCGCTGGTAACCCGGTCGTAAACGTCGCGGGTACTCTCGCCGCCGGGGGCCTGAAAATTGGGAAGGTCGGTTTTGAAGGTTTCCATGAGTCCGGGAAACGCCTCGTCAATGACAGAAATCTTCTTGGCCTCCATGAGGCCGCCGTCCACCTCCACGATCCCCGGCTCTACCAGGATTGGGAGGTCCTTATCGCCCCGGAGGCCCTCGGCGGTCTGACGGGTGCGCTGCAGGGGCGTGCAGTATAAGACATCAACGTCAATGTCTTTAAAACGTTCGCCAAGTGCCTTGGCCTGCTTCAGGCCAAGATCGTTCAGGGGAAGGTCCAGAACACCCTGAAAAATACCATTGGCGTTGGCGTCGGTGGTGCCGTGACGAATCAGATAAAGGGTTGTCAATTTTGTTCACCTCGTTGTTGTTTTGTCACTGTTTATTATAACATATCCCCGAAAAAAGGTCAGCGTGGGCAGTGTGAGAAAAAAGCGCAAATGTAACTTAAGTGTATTATTTTTGTATCAAAACGGGCTTTTTCTGGACAATTCCGTAGAAGAACTGTATAATTAATAAGTTAATCGAAAAAGAGAACAAATTGATCGAGGTACCCATGAAACTAAATCGAATTTTGGAAGATCCGGAGATTGTAGAAGTACGGAACAACAATCCCGAGATCGATATTGAACATATTGCCTATAACTCCCAGAAGGTAGTCCCGAACAGCATGTTTGTGGCCATCAGGGGACTGAAAACCGACGGACATAAATACATTGGCGACGCCATCAGCCGGGGCGCAATTCTGGTAATCTATGAACACGATCTGGACGAATACCAGGATGACATCATGTATGTCAAGGTAAAAAACGCCCGCCACATGCTGGGCACCATGTCCAGCCGTTTTTACGGCCATCCGTCAGAAGCGCTCTCCATTACCGGCGTGACCGGCACCAATGGAAAGACGACGATTACCCATATGCTCAAGAGCATTTTTCAAAAGGATGGACGCAAATGCGGCCTGATTGGCACCATCAACAATCAGATCGGGGATGAAATCATCGATAATGCCGGACGTACCACGCCAGATTCGCTGGAGGTACAGGAGATCATTTCGGAAATGGTTGAAGCCGGCTGTCAGAACCTGGTGATGGAGGTCTCCTCTCACGCGCTGGATCTTGACCGCGTCAACGGTGTGGCCTTTGATTACGGCATTTTCTCCAACCTGACCCAGGACCACCTGGATTACCACAAAACCTTTGAAAATTATTTTGAAGCCAAGGCCAAGCTGTTTACCTATACCTCCAAGGCCAACATCATCAACTGCGACGATGCGTGGGGTAAGAAGCTGTATGACCGCTGCGCTCAAAAGAAAGGGGTTGCCGTATACTCCTACGGATTGAATCCGGCATGTGATTTTTATGCCAGAGATATGAAATACAGCATTGAGGGCACCCGTTACACGCTGGTGACCAAGGACGGCGAGGAAGAAATTCACCTCTCCATCCCCGGCGAGGTCATGGTCTACAACAGTATGGCCGCCATTATCAATGCCCTGCTGGAAGGTATTTCCATCGAAGTCATCAAAGAAGCCCTGGCTTCCATGAGCGGGGTAGAGGGAAGGATGGAGCGTCTGGAACTGGACACCGATTTTGATATCATCATCGACTATGCCCACTCACCGGACTCTCTGGAACGCCTGTTAAAATCCGTGAGGACCATGTATGACGGCAAGGTTTATCTGGTCTTTGGCTGTAATGGGGACCGCGATAAAGAAAAACGCCCGATCATGGGACGGATCGCCGGCGAGTTTGCCGACCACGTCATCGTGACCTCAGACAATCCGGCCAGCGAGGACCCTCAGTCCATCATCGATACTGTGGCCGCGGCTGTGGCGGAAAAAACCGATGCCTGCGAGACGGTGCTGCGGCGCTGGGACGCCATCTACTATGCCGCTACCCTGCCAAAGGCGGGCGATGTGCTGGTGCTGGCCGGAAAGGGCCACGAAAAACAGGAGACCATGAAGGATGAAAACCTGTATTATAACGAATGGGAAACCGCTGAGGAAGCCGTGAGACGGCTGAAGGCTGGAAAATAGAAGTAAAAAAGCGCCGGAGCGGATGTCCCGGCGCTTTTTTAATGGGTAGATGACTTTTTCAGATAAAGTGTTATACTGTTGTGAAAGTAAGGAGGAGTGAGAATAAAAGCTTATGTGACTGCGCTGATCGAAGACTATATCCGGGAATATGAGAAGACGAGTGAAACAAAGTGGGGGAAGCCGCTGGTGGGCTTTGCCGACGCAGCGCACCCAATGCTCCCGGAGCTTCGGGTGGTAGCGGATAAAAACCATGTGATGCCGCGGGAGGTTTTGGAAGACGCCACTGTAGTGGTCTGCTATTTTCTGCCCTTCACGCAGGAAACGGCTAAGACCAACATCAGAGATGGGCACGCGTCGCCAGACTGGGCCAGAGCCTACGAGGATACCAACGCGCTGTTCACCAGGCTGAACGCCCATCTCATCGAGCAGCTGGAGGCCAGAGGATACCGGGCCGCTGTATCGCCGGAGGCCACAACCTTTGACCGGGAGGTGCTCATGAGCCGGTGGTCCCAGCGCCATATGGCCTGGCTTGCCGGAATGGGAACCTTTGGTCTTAACAACATGCTCATCACAGATGCGGGCTGCTGCGGGCGTTTCAGCACTGTGGTTACCAATCTGAATGTGACGCCGGGCGCGCCCCTTACAACGGAAAACTGTCTGTACAAGCGTGAGGGAAAGTGCGGAGTATGCGTACGCCACTGTTTTTCAGGAGCCCTGACCACAGCGGGCTATGACCGGAAAAAATGCTTTGGCGTCTGCTCGGAAAACGCCGCGGTCTACAACGACTTCGGCAATTCCTACGCGGCCAATGCTGAGGGCGTGATCCTGGATACAGGCAGCGAGGTCTGTGGCAAGTGCCTGGTGGGCGTGCCGTGTGCCTTTGGGAAGCCGTTCCGGGAAGCATAAAGAGGTGGGGTGCGTTTTGCACCCCACCTCTTTTAGATCTCGGATGAATGACTTCGGGCTTTGCAGGCGTACATGGCCTGGTCGGCCCGGCGGATGAGCTCGTCGAGATCCCCCGGCGTGTGGACTGGGCCGCAGCTGTAGCCGCGGGCGATGTCCAGTCTCGGTGTATGGGCCTTATTATAGTTGTAAATGGAGGCGTCAAAGACTTCAAGACAGTTTTTGAGAACCTCAGGAGCCAGATTTTCGGCAATAACGCAGAATTCGTCACCGCCGATCCGGTAGCAGGTGCCGCAGTCCTTAAAACTGGCGCAGATACAGCTGCCGCTGTCGATGATCAGGGTGTCGCCCACGCTGTGGCCCAGAGTATCGTTGGTGAGCTTCAGGTTGTTCAGGTCAAAGGAAACAATGGTCAGGCTCTCAATGGGCAGCGCGCTTCGGATGCACTCGAGATCCCGCTCGTAGGCGGTTCGGTTGGCCAGCTGGGTGGTGGAATCGGTGTAAGCCAGCTTTTTATAAATCTCGACATGGACAGCGTCCCGGAAAAGGTTGAGGCTGTCTTTTATGCTTGAGAGGCCGAGAATCGCGATAAATACCAGCAGACCGATTTTAAAGAAAAAGCTGTTGTCATTGTCCACAGGATTGTCATAAAAACGGACCAGGTCGATAATGCCCGCGACGCACAGCAGAAAAAAGGCAGCAAACAGTGTGTTGAAGCGTTTTTCATGGCATTTGACCCAGCTGTGCACCAGGCACCACAAGAACAGGAGGATCGCGCTGATGAGCAGAGCGTGCGTGATGATCAGGAGTTTGGGCAGATACAGAACGCTGACTGTGGACACGCAGAGATTGAGCAGAAAATTGGCCATCATCAGCAGGGTGATGATGTCGTAGGCCTTGTGATACCGCTTGTGGCTGCTCAGCTTGATGAATTGAAGGATGGGAACACTCATCAGCGTAAAGCTGTAAAAGGACAGGAGAACCCCCAGAGTGCTGTTAAATGGAAGAAACTGCAAAAAATTGGAATCCGTCAGAATCCACAGGGCGGCCAAAACCGAAAAGGTGCCAAGGCAGACAAAACGGTAGCGCCCGGTTTTTGGTCCGGCGAGAAAGCCTGAGACAACCAGAAGAAGGATCCCGATGATTAGAATGATCAGTGACACAAGCAGGCTCCCGGTGTCCTGGTCCAGCTGGTCGAACAGCACTGCGGCGCGGCTGCCAAGGCTGATATTGCCCACAGACATACTGGCAGTGGGGTAGACTGATTCAAAAGTCAGGGTGACGGTTTTACCCCCGGAGCCTTTTGGAATGGAGACGACATGGGCGAGGCTGCCGAAGGCACTGTCAGCCGGAAGGTTGTAAACCTCGGTGCCGTCGATGGTTACCGTCAGAGACTGAAAGGCTGTCGGAATCCCCAGAACAGCGTCCTCAGGAAGGGCGTCGGGAAGAGTATTCGTCAGAGCAGCCCGGGTGGCGGGGAGTGAGGTTGGCAGGGTAATGTCGGAATCGGTTAAGTCCTCTTTGGTAATGGTCCAGCGAGTGTCGAGTGTGGTGACAGAGCCCGCCTCAAAGCGGTTATTGGCGTGGGGAAGCAGGTTTGACAGGAATAAAAGGACAGCGGTGCCCGTAACCAGCAAAATCAGGAACAGGGCAGGAATAAACTTACATTTCTTTTCCTTTATTGTCACAGGTGCGTCTCCTTAATCATAAATAGTATAGTTATATTGTAGCATACTTTTGGAAAAAGAAAACAAAAAAAGGTGGGGCGCGTTTCGCGCCCCATCCCAAAGCTACAGTCTGTCGGTTTCATGCAGGCTTTGTTGCTTTTAAGGTTTTATTTTTTGTCTGCCGCAGCTTAATTTGCCGCAGCAGAGTGGTCAATCCGGCCATGAGCAGGGGTGACAAAACCGTAAAGGCGCCAAAAACCATCCAGCTTTCAAGTGTGAGAGGGCTCAGGCTGAACAGAGGGCCAAACAGGAAGGCCGCTCCGAAAAAGCCGATGCCCATGACAGCGACAAGGCCTGCCCGCGGCAGGGTCAGCGGCTGGCAGAGCCGGAGGAGCACCAGCAGCCCGGTCACACCGACCAGAAGCGTACAGATGGTGGCGATTTGATCCATGGGTATCCCGAGAAGGGTGCCGGCAAACAGGACTGCCAGCAGGTTGAAGGCATTGACCAAACCGCCCGGGAGCGCGCTTGACAGCACATTTCTCAGAAAATGTCCGCGCACCTGCCGGTAATTGGGTTCAAAGGTCAGGGCAAAGGAGGGAATACCAATCATCAGGCCGCTGATCAGAGTGATGTGGATGGGCAGGAAGGGATAAGGAATAGCCGCAAATAGCAGGATCAGGGACAGAATAAAGGAAAAGATATTCTTGACCAGAAACAGGGCGGCTGAACGCTCGATATTGTTGATGACCCGGCGGCCCTCCCGGACAATCTGGGGCATCACGGAAAAGTCTGAGTCGAGCAACACCATTTGAGACACGTGCTGGGCCGCGTCGCTGCCCGCTGCCATGGCGATACTGCAATCGGCGTCCTTGAGAGCCAGAACGTCGTTGACGCCGTCGCCGATCATGGCAACCGTGTGGCCGTTCGCCTTTAGTCCGCGGATCAGCCGGCGCTTCTGCTCAGGCGTTACCCGGCCAAAGACGCTGTGGTTTTCAGCGGCTGCGGCCATATCCGCGTCATCGCCAAGAGCGCTGGCGTCGATGAAAGCACTGGCGCCGTTCACACCTGCGCGCCGGGCGATTTCGGAGACCGCTTCGGCGTTGTCGCCGGAGATCACTTTGATGGTTACACCCTGCTCCTTAAAATAGGCCAGGGTTTCCTGAACGTCGTCCCGCAGCTTATCCGAGAGAAGAATGAAGCCAAGGGGGGTCAGACAGCCGTTTTCGGGGGAGTCGGCGTCCTCGGCTGTGCCCTGGGCTAACAGGAGCACTCTTTTTCCAGAGGCCAGGATGGGCTTTAGCTGTGGGGTGTAGCGGGTATAGTTCTTGCCCAGAAGCCGCTCAGGCGCACCCAGAAAGCAGGCGGAGCCGTCGCTCAGGATAAGGGCGTTCCACTTGCGTTCAGAGGAAAATGGAATCTCTTTTTTTACAGAAAGGGAGGGAGCGATCTGCTGAAAGTGGCTTTTGAGGGCCTTGGCCGTAGCGTTTTCCGAGGCAGAGGCCCGTAAAAAGGCAGCCATTTGTCCTTCAAGGGCCTCGTCTGTGAGGCCGGAGAGAGGAATGCTGCCTGTGACTTCCATGACGCCCTCAGTCAGGGTGCCGGTCTTATCCAGGCAGAGGGTATCCACCCGGGCCAGGTTCTCAATGCAGGACAGCTCATGCACCAGGGTTCTGCGGCGCGCCAGGTTGATGACGCTGACAGCCAGGGCGATGTTGACTAACAGGTACAGTCCCTCCGGGATCATGCCTACCATGGCGGCCACTGTTGAGCTGACCGCATAGGGAACACCTGTATTCAGGAGGGCGTTCTGTTTAAAAAACATGATGAGCCCAAGAGGGATAATACCAATACCGATGAACTTTAACAGCCTGTCCAGATCACGCATCATTTCGGAGCGATGTTTTTTACGGCGTTTGGCCTCCTGGGTAATACTGGCCGCGTAGGAGTCGCTGCCCACCCTGTCCAGGCGGGCAGAACAGCTTCCGGAGACGATAAAGCTTCCGGAGAGCAGCTGGTCGCCCGGGCGCTTGACAATAATGTCGGCCTCTCCGGTCAGCAGAGCTTCGTTGACCTCCACAGTGCCCTCGCACAAGATGGCGTCGGCGCAGATGGAGCTGCCGGGTGTAAAGCGCACAATGTCGTCCAGCACCAGCTCGTCCGTCGGCAGGGTCTGAACCGCGCCGTCCCGGACCACATGAGCATTCTGCCCAGAGAGCAGGGAGATTTTGTCCAGGGTCCGCTTAACCTTGAGCTCCTGGACAATGCCGATGAGCACGTTGACGATGACAATGCCGAGAAACAACATATCGGTGTAGGCTCCTACCATAAAAAGGCAGAACGCCAGCACAAAGAACAGAAAGTTGAAAAAGGTAAAAATATTGTCCCGGATAATCTGTCCTTCGGTTTTGGAGAGCTGGTCCTTTGTCAGGTTATGCCAGCCTGCTCTCATGCGGTGTTGGGCCTGCTCGCTGGTCAGCCCCAGCGCGGGATCGGGTGTCAGGCGTGTGACGGGCTGCCGTCCGGCAGCGGAATGCTTTTTCATAGCTGTTTCCTGTCCTTTCGTTTTGCTGTAGTTCTATTCTATCAGCAAAATCTTACTGCCGGGTCGTCAAAATTCTTACTATTTTTTTAAGATTATTGTTTTTAGAGTGACAGGAAAAAGTCTTAAAGAGGGCTTAATTTACACAGTTTTCACACAGCGTTCATGTTATCATCACATTTCGAGGGTATTATACTGATAGAACAAAGCACGACAGCAGCGGACAATCCCTCACCATGATGTGGTGGGTTAACATATACTTTTTCATTTCTTTTCCTTATTTTTACAAAGCAAAAGCTGCCGTCCATGGGGTAATGGCCATGGACGGCAGCTTTTGTCCGTTTCAGATAAAAAACATGAAATGATTGTTTCCCTTGTACCGGCCGGCTTCTGCAACGAGCTCGTCCAGTGTGATTTTTTCAAGGTGCTCCTTCACCGCCTGGTCCAGCGGGGTGAACACACATTTCTGCATGGTGTGCTCGATAGCCGGTGAAGCCTCTTCTACACTGGTTTCAGTGCTTTCAAAAAGAATCTGCTCCAGCGCGGTCAGAATTTCGTGGGCATTGATCTGGTCCGGCTCCCTTGTCAGCCGGTAGCCGCCCTGGGCGCCCTTGACGGAATTGACCAGCCCGGCGCGCTTCAGCAGGGAAAAAACCTGTTCAAGATATATTTTAGAGAGCCCCAGCTTTTCCGCAATTACGATGACCGGAACATAATCCCCCTCAAAATCTCCCTGGGCAATGGCGATCATGGCCGCCAGGCCATAGCGCCCCTTTGCGGATATACGCATCGCGATACCTCCAATTCATAGTAAGTTAATATGTTTAATTCGATTATATCCCGAAATGGCGAACGCGTCAAGTTAATCGCTTAAATTATGGTTAAACATTTCAGATTAATGTGTTAGAATAAAACCAGTATGAGAAAATGAGGGAAGTATGAAAGCATTAAGAAAAGACACAGTGCGGGAAATACGGAAGTCCCTGAGCCGTTTTTTGTCCATCGTGGCAATTATTGCTCTGGGAATCTGTTTTTTTGGGGGCGTCAAGAGCACCAGCCCCAGCATGAAATATACGGCCAACCAGTATTTTGAAGCGCAGAAGCTGGCAGATATCCATCTGGTATCGACCTACGGCTTTACCGACGACGATGTGGCCGCGTTGAAAAAGGTGGCGGGCGTGGCAGCAGTGATGCCGACCTACTCAACGGATGTGATCGTGGAAAACGGCGAAAAGCGCCCGGTGTTCAAGGTGCTGGCTGTACCGGCCGAAGATGGCCTGAATCAGCCGCTGTTGTTAGAGGGCCGCATGCCAGAAAAGGATAACGAATGCGTGATCGAGATGCCGGACACCACTGGCCCTCACACAGGCCGGAACGCTTACAGCATCGGCAGCACCATTAGGATGTCGCCCGAGGTGGGCGATAAAAAGCTGGCAGATACCCTGTCCCAGAGCGAGTACACGGTGGTGGGCTATATCCGTTCGCCACAGTACATCTCCATTGAACGCGGGTCGACATCGGTGGGCAGCGGAGATGTTTCTTTTTATATGATGGTAAAGTCCGATGTCTTTAAGTCAGAGCGTTATACCGACGCTTATGTCTATTCCACTGCCAGCGCGGACGGTGTCTCAGCCTACAGCACCGAGTACAAGGACGCCGTCTCAGATTTGGAAAAACGTCTGGAAACCGTGGGGCACGACCGCCTTCAGGTCAACTACGACGATATTATGACCACTGGCACACAGGAGATCGACAAGGCTAAACGGGAGCTTCTGGACGCCCAGACCACCTTTGACGAGGAGATCGCAAAGGCCGAGCAGCAGCTGCGGGACGCCGAACAGCAGATCGCGGACGGCGAAGCTGAGCTGGCCGAGGGACAGAGAAGCTATGACGAGATGGTTGCCTCCAGTACAAAGACCCTGAATGAGAAGCAGGCCGAACTGCAAAATGCAGAAGACCAGTGGAATACCGGACAGCAGCAGTATGCGGATGGACAGAGCCAGTACGAGCAGAATAAGGCCGTCTTTGACGCCGAAAAGCCTGACGCCGAACGGCAGATTGCTGAAGGCGAAAAACAGCTGGAAGCTGCCGCTGCGGGGCTGGAGCAACTAAAGGATGCCATCGCCCAAATCGAGGCCATTCCGGAGGCGTTAAGGCCGCCAGAGCTAAAAGAAAAGCTGGCCGCTTTAAAGGAACAGCTGAGTAACGGCCAAATAGAATACGACAAAAACACTGCGATGTTGGCCGAAAGCCGAAAAAAGCTAAAGGACGCCGAGAACCAGCTGGCAGCAGCAAAAGCCCAGCTGGATCAGTCAAGGGCTGCGCTGGACAGCGCAACGGTTCAGATTGAGCAGGGAAAGACCGCCATTACCCAGGGCTGGCAGCAGCTTGACCAGGGAAAGGCTCAGGCAGAGCAGCAGCTCGCAGAGGGACGGCAGAAACTGGACGACGCCAGACGCCAGCTGGCTGAGGGACGCACCGAGCTGGAAACAAAACGCGCCGAGGGCCAGCAGAAGCTGGACGACGCCCGGCAGAAAATTGCGGACAGCGAAAAGGAACTGAGGGACGTAGACTTTGGCAAGTGGTATGTGTTTAACCGTGACGATAACCCAGGCTACAGCGGTTACGGCGAGGACGCCAACCGCATCGATAATGTGGCCGGCATCTTCCCGGTATTCTTCCTGTTGGTGGCTGCGCTGGTGGCCTTTACGACCATGACCCGCATGGTTGAGGAACAGCGCATGGAAATCGGGACGCTGAAAGCTCTGGGCTACAGTCCGGCCAGTATCGCGTCAAAGTTTGTGATTTACGCGGCCCTGGCGGCTGTGGTGGGCTGCGCCATCGGTGTGGTCAGCGGCATTAACACCCTGCCCAAGCTGATCGTGGGCGCGTACAGCCTGCTGTACCAGCTGCCTGAGCTGTCGCTTTCGGTGCCCTGGGGTGCTATCATCATCAGCTGTATTGTCACCCTCCTGTGCACTGTGGGGGCCGCGATTCTCATCTGCTCTGTAGAGTTGAGGGAAGAGCCCTCCGAGCTGATGCGGCCAAAGGCGCCGAAAATCGGCAAGCGCATCTTCCTGGAAAAAATCCCGTTTATCTGGAAGCGTATGGGCTTTATCTCGAAGGTGACCGCCCGGAACATCCTGCGCTACAAGGCCCGCTTCTTCATGACTGTTATCGGGATATCTGGTTGTACTGCCTTGATCCTGGCGGGCTTTGGTTTGCAGGACTCTATTTTCTCCATCATTCCCAAGCAGTTTGAAGAGATATCCGTTTACGATGGCATGATGGCCTTTAAAAATGAGGATACCCTGGAGGCAAAGGCGCCTCTGGAATCTGAACTGAGGAACGACGCCCAGGTTGAGGATGCCATGTTGGCCAAACAGCTGAAGATGAGCGTTGCGCTGGCGGACGGTGATCATTCCAAGGACGCGTACCTCTATGTGCCAGAAACACCCGGCGATATGAATCGTTTCATCGATCTGCGCCATCGGAAGGAGCCGGATCAAAAGCTGACCCTGGACGACAGCGGCGCCATCATCACTGAAAAGCTCGCGAACGACCTGGGCATTAAGGTGGGCGACACCATCCGGCTGTATTCAGACGATAAGGAATTTAAGATAAAGGTCGCGGACATTACAGAAAATTATATTGAAAACTATGTGTATGTATCGCCAAAGGCCTATGAGGCCGCTTCGGGCGAGCCGGTCAAATATAATATTGCCTATTTTAACCTGAAGGATACCGGCACAGACGCCGAAAACGCCTTTGGAGAAAAATGGCTGGATAACAGCGACGTGGTGTCTGTGAGCTTTACAGGCAGCATAGTCAAATCCTCCACGGACAGCCTGAGCAGCCTGAACATGGTGGTGCTGGTTATGCTGGTGGCCGCCGGAGCCCTGGCTTTTGTGGTGCTCTATAACCTGACCAACATCAATGTGTCGGAGCGGGTGCGTGAGATTGCCACCATCCGCGTTCTGGGCTTCTATGACCGGGAGACCAACAACTATATTTTCAGAGAAAATATTATCCTCTCCTTTATCGGGATGCTCATCGGTCTGGGACTGGGCGTGATCTTAAACAACTTTATCATCACCACTGTCGAGACCGACATCGTCATGTTTGGCAGGGGAATCGACCCCAGCAGCTATGTCTTTGCCTGTATTTTTACTATGGTCTTTACCCTGATTGTCAATATCTTCATGGCACCGGTGATCAAAAAAGTGGACATGGTTGAGTCGCTCAAGAGTATTGAGTAGCGCACAGAAAGGAGACATCACAGGTGAAAGCAGATTTGTCAGCATTATCATTGGAGGAGCTGTGGACATTGTTTCCCATCATTTTGAAGGAGCATAATCCAAATTATAAAGACTGGTATGAAGAAGAAAAGCAGCGGATTATCCGCCATGTAAAACCAGAAAAAATTGTCCGTATCAGCCACATTGGCAGTACGGCTGTTGAGGGGCTGACCGCAAAACCGACTGTTGATATCTTGCTGGAAATTGACGGAGCCTGCGGTGTTTCTGAGGTCACAGAGGTGTTTGAAAACCTTGGCTGGAGACTGATGTCACGGGAGGACGATCCGGTAAAGCTGTCGTTTAACAAGGGCTACACGCCGCAGGGGTTCGCCGACAGGGTTTACCATCTCCATGTGAGATATTTTGGGAATTGGTCTGAGCTGTATTTCAGGGATTTTCTGATAGCGCATCCCGATGTGGCTGGGGAGTACGAGCGTTTGAAGCTGAAGCTCTGGAAGCAGTATGAACATGACCGGGATGGATACACAGAAGCTAAAACGGATTTTGTCAGGCGGTATTCGGATATGGCGAAAATAGAATTTAGCAACAGATATTTGCCTGAGCGGTGAGCAGGGGCTCTGCCCTGCCAAATTGCAGCGTATTGCGAGACGCTGTCTCTTAGCGGGCCGTCTTTTGGAGGTGGGGTGCGTTTCACACCCCACCTTGTTTTGTTTAATGCTGCCTGTAGTAAAGCCAGAAGGCCAGGAAAATCACGAGGATGACAATCAAGATGGCCCCGAGGGTGAAGAACAGGGCCGGGTTGAAAAAGGAGCAGACAATGCCGCCGAAGCCCAGGAGGGCAAGGGTCAGGCAGAGGGTGCTGCGGCAGGTTCTCAGCTGAATGGACTGGTTGCGTTCATCTTTCTCGGCGATTTCGAGGGCTTCGAGCTGATCGGAGGTCTTAAGGGCGCGGGCATACCGCAGGATTCGGAAAATACAGACCGCCTCAATGCCTGCGAACAGGCCAATGCTTTTTGAAAGGACAGAGGTGTCGGGCGGACCTCCGGACGAAAGGCTGTACAGGATACCGGCAATGGCGGCCAGAGCGCCGAAGGCAGCGACGAGCACACTGAGCTTTAAGCGGCGGACGATGGTTTTCTTAAAGGGATTCATGGCTTTTTTTCTTCCTCCTCAATTTCTGAAAAATCAAAGACCTCCTCAATGGTCAGGCCAAAGTATTTTGAGATTTTGTACGCGAGGACCAGTGAGGCCGTGTACTTTTCATTCTCGATGGAGGTGATGGTCAGCCGGGTGACCCGGACGGCCCTTGCCAGCTCTGCCTGGGAAATATGCCTTTGTTTTCTCAATTCGCGGATACGTGTTTTCATTCCGAAGCTCCTGCTTTTTTTCTAATCATAATATAAAAACAGGAAAACGACAAGTATCAACGCAGAATAGTATAGCACACTATACAAATATTGTATAGTGTGCTATACTATTTTCGGAAAGAGAGGGATGAGAATGGCATTTATTGAAATAAAACAGGTGAGCAAAAGCTTTGGGAGTGTGCGGGCTTTGAACCAGCTGGCACTCAGCGTCCCGCAGGGATCGATCTGTGCGCTTCTGGGACACAACGGCGCGGGAAAAACCACCACGCTTCGTCTGATCCTGGGGCTGCTGTCGCCGGACAGCGGAGAGATCGCGGTCGGCGGCCTGAACCCGGCGGCAAATGGTGATGCTGTCCGCCGGCTCTGCGGTGTGTTGTCTGAGGACACGGGCCTGTACGAGCCCTTGAGTGTCTATGACAACCTGAGCTATTTTGCGAGGCTTTACGGCATGAAGCGACGGGACTATGACGCGCGGATTGACACATTGCTCGCGCGCTTTGATATTCTGGATAAAAAAAATCAGGCAGTCAAGGGCTTTTCTACAGGGATGAAGAAAAAGGTGGCGCTGATCCGTGCTCTGTTGCACCGCCCGCAGCTGCTGCTTTTAGATGAGCCCACAAACGGGCTGGACCCGGTGAGCATCGAGTATCTGCGCGCCATGCTCAAGGAGCTGGCTGAGGAAAGCGGCGCCACCATTGTTCTGACCACTCACAACCTGAGTGAGGTAGAACGGATGGCAGACCAGATTGCCATCCTGCGCCACGGCAGGAACATTTTTACCAACACTCTGGATGCCCTGAGGCAGGAAACCGGGGACGATGGCTTTGATCTGGAAAAGCTGTATATGAAAATTGAAGGGCAGGCGGAAAAATATGGACGGGATTAGAGCAGTCTGTGCCCAGCAGTGGCGTCTGGCCCTCAAGGACAGCGGCACCCTGGCCTTTTACGCCTGCGGGGCCCTCGCCGTCGGCGGTCTGTTGCCTCTCTGGCCTGCCGCTGGCCCCTTTGCGCTGAACGCTATGGTGCTGTACCCGCTGTTTTTGCTGGGGCAGTGGGCTTCTGAGACTTTTGCGGCTGAAAAGGAGACGCGGACCCTCGAGAGCCTTCTGTCCACAAGTGTGGAAAAAAAGCAGCTGATGTTTGGAAAAGGGGCCTTCTGTCTCGGGGCTTCGTGCGCTTGCTTTTGCCTGAGCTTACTGCCGCTGCTTATTTTAAAGGCGGCGGTGGGTGCTCTGCCTGACGTCAGCGGAGGGATGCTGCTCGCTGTGGCCGGACTTTTTATCCTGGGCGCAGTGTGTCTGACCCTGACCGGGCTGTACGCTTCGGCGGTCTCCGCAGATGTCCAGGAGGCCGGGAGCCGTAGTCAGCGATTTTTTATCCCCATTGGCTTTTGCCTGGTGGTGCTGCTGACATTGGTGTCCCAGAGGCAGGCTGAGGCAGCGGTACTGCTGAGCGCTGTGTTTCTGGTGCTGGCGGCCCTGGTATCTGGCTGGGTGCTCTGGCGGCTAAAACGGCTGGAGCGGGGCGGCCTTTTAGCAGATGTCGGCAAAAAACTTGTGACGGGGAGTGGATACCAGCGGGATACCCGAAGCCAGAGCCTGATGGTTCTGGGCCATGAATGGCGGTATTTTAAGGCGCTGGGGCGTTTTAAGTTCAGCCTGCTGATGTTCACGCTGGCGCCCGCCATTTTTATGGTGCTCTGGGACTACTTCTTTGGCGGGGTCAACCTTTATGCGGTTCTGGCAGTACTGAGCCTCGGAACGGCCCGGATTACAGTGAATCTGACGGCCTACACCATTGGCGGCGAACGGGCCTACAAAACCTTTGAATCCCTGCTGTCCACGCCCATTGGCACAGGCGCCCTGTTTTTGGGAAAAGGGCTGCTGGCCCTTCTGTTTTCGCTGATCATCAGCGTCCTGGCGGTTCTGCTGGTGCTTGTGGTTTCTGTATTTATCGGCGGAACAGCTCTGTTTTCGCCGGATCAGTGGCTGCTTTTGGCGGCGGGGCTGCTGTTCAGTCTTCTGATGATCTACGTCACCGGGCTCTCGACCATGTTGATGAAAAAGCCGCGGCAGGGGCTGTACATGGCGGTGGTGCTGAGCTTTCTGGCGGCGGCTCCGGCCCTGGCGGTCTGGCTGCTGCCCGGAAGCCCGCTGCTCTGGGCTTTGGGCAGCCTGCTTTTGCTGCTGACAGCGGATCTGCTGCTGGCCGTATTTATCCACAGAAGGATCAGCCGGGAGCAGCTGATGCGGTGTATTTAAAAAAGAGGTGGGGTGCAGAATGCACCCCACCTCTTTTGGGATATAAGCGGTCAGCCAGGAAGGAAATGTCCTTATTTTAATTCATCGCTGAAGCTTTTTAAATCACGCTTGACTTCATCGGGCAGCTGGTTGTATTCGATACGGTCAATGGCACCCTGAAGCGTGTACAAATGTACCAGGCAGACGTTTGAAAAACGCGTCTTCAAGCGTAGAAATGCTTCTTTACTCCCAAGTTGCGACAGCTCCTCGGCAGAGCAGATACCAACAGCCTTGAGCTTCTTTTCAATTTCTTTTCCGATGTTTCGCATAGAAGTCAGTTCGGCCACAAAATCACATCCTTTCATCCTTTGCACTGGTACGGGTCTCTGATACCAGGGAAGCAGAAAACAGCGCTGGCCGGCGTGTGTTTCCAGAGGGTTTGTTACGGGTAGACGCGCACATAATTGTCCGGCAGGGCGTCGAAAAACATGACGCCCAGGCAGTCAACGCCGATGTGAACCGTTAAGGCGCTGCCGGCTCCGGCTTCTGGGATCAGGAAGTTTTTGGTGTCGAATTCTTTGGTCATGTATTTTTTGACCTTTTCCTGAAGCTCTGGTGCGGTGCTGTTGATCATGCCCACGATCTGGTCCTTATCGGCCATACGCTCGTCGATGGAGGCCATCATTTTTTTCAGAGCCTTTTTCTGTCCGCGGACCTTGTCGAAGGCCAGAATCTGTCCATCCTTAAAGTAAAGAATCGGAACGATTTTGAGCATCTCACCAATGAGAGCCACGTTCTTGCTGATACGGCCGCCCTGGGCCAGCCAGCGGATATCGCCCACCATGAAGAATATCTGGATATGTTCGGCCAGAAAGCGCATGCTCGCCACGATCTCTTCGTGGGGCTTATGCAGCTTGTCGAGCTTGAGTCCTTGGTGCAGGATCATCATCATGCCCGTGGTGGCACATTTGGAGTCCACAATGCTGATCTTGCGCCCCGGGTATTTTTCCAGGAGCTCGGAGGCGATGAGGCAGGCAGTCTGGTAGGTTCCGGAGAGCCCGGAGGACAGGGCCAGATAGATGACGTCGTCGCCGTTTTTTAAGTGCTTTTCAAAGGTTTCCTGGTAGGCGATGGCCTGAACCTGTGACGTTTTCGGAAAGCTGGATGGATTGTTTTTAACAAAATTGATGACCATTTCCGGGGTAATATCAATACCGTCGTAATAGGTTTTATCATCAAGGGTGACCGGAATCGGCAGGGACTCAAACTCATAACGGCGCAGGATCTCTTCACTGATGTCACACATTGAATCCACAATAAACTTATTTCCCATGGTACCCCTCCTTTTTCAAATTTCTTCTATCATTTTAACACGGCGCGCCGCCTTTGACAATTGGGGGGATTCAGGCTTAAAGGCATCTTAAATAAAAGGTTTCCTTGCGGCTGACGGCTTATAATGGTAAAATGAAGCGATGAGAAATTGTAATTTACAGAGGAGTCAACAACGTGGAATATTTAATTGATAAACTGGCACAGGAATTTAACATACAGCCAAAACAGGTGCAGGACACTGTAGAGCTCATAGACGCAGGCAACACGATCCCCTTTATCGCCCGTTACCGCAAGGAGGTTACCGGCAATCTGAGCGATGTTCTGCTGCGTGATCTGGACGCCCGACTGACCTATCTCAGAAAGCTGCAGAAGCGCAAGGAAGAGATTGCGGGCAGTATCGAGGAACAGGGGAAGCTGACACCTGAGCTTGCGGCCGCCATCGACAAGGCTGCCACCCTGCAGGAGGCTGAGGATCTGTACCTGCCCTACAAGCAGAAGAAGAAAACCCGGGCGTCGATGGCCAAGGAAAAGGGCCTGGAGCCCCTGGCCAATAAGATCTATTTACAGCTTGATACCGAGGCGGATCTGGCTGAGGATGCCAAAAACTACATCAACCCTGAGAAGGGCGTGGAAACCGCCGAGGACGCCTTACAGGGAGCCATGGACATCATCGCTGAAACCATCTCGGACAACGCGGATTACCGCAAGAAAATCCGCCGTATGGTGACTGAAAAGGGCGCGGTCAAGTCCACGGTCACCAAGGCCTTTGCCGAGGAAAAGACAGAGTTTGAAAATTATTACGACTATGGCGAACCGGTTAAGAAGATCGCCAACCACCGTGTGCTGGCACTCAACCGGGGCGAAAAACGCAAAGTGCTGGCTGTGAAGATCATAGACCCGGCAGAGGAAATCCTAGCTTATCTGAAGAAATCCATCCTCCGGGACAAGGCCAGCAGCTATCTGGTGAGCGCCATTGAGGACAGCTACAAGCGCCTGATTTTCCCGTCGATCGAGCGTGAGATTCGTACTGAGCTCAAGGAAAAGGCTGAGGAATCCGCCATTAAAATGTTTGCCCTCAACCTGAAAAAGCTGCTGCTTCAGCCGCCCTTTAAGGATAAGACGACCATGGGCTTCGACCCGGCTTTCCGCACCGGGTGTAAGATCGCGGTTCTGGACCCCATGGGCAAGCTTCTGGATACGGCTACGGTTTACCCGACGGAGCCGAGAAATGAGGTGGCAAAATCCGAAAAGATTTTGCTGGGCATGATCGAAAAATACAAGGTGGACATCATCTCCATCGGAAACGGCACGGCCTCCCGGGAATCTGAGCAGTTTGTGGCCGAGATGCTCAAGAAAACCGACCGACCGGTGCAGTACATTGTGGTCAATGAGGCGGGTGCCTCGGTATACTCGGCCTCTGAGCTGGGCGCTGAGGAGTACCCGGACATCAACGTTTCCCTGAGAGGAGCTATCTCCATTGCGGGCCGCCTCCAGGACCCTCTGTCTGATCTGGTAAAAATCGACCCCAAACATATCGGAGTGGGCCAGTACCAGCACGACGTTAACCAGAAGGAGCTTGAAAGGGTTCTGGACGATACGGTGGAGGACGCGGTCAACAATGTCGGCGTCAACATTAACCGGGCGTCTGTGTCCCTCTTAAAGCACGTGGCAGGCATCAACAAAACCATTGCCAAAAACATCATGGACTACCGTGAACAGAACGGTAAATTCGGGAGCCGCAAGGAGATCAAAAAGGTCAAGGGCCTGGGTGCAAAGGCCTTTGAACAGTGCGCGGGCTTCCTGCGGATTGACGACGGAGACAATATCCTGGACAACACCGGCGTCCATCCCGAATCCTACAAGGCGGTCCAGAACCTGCTGAAAAGCATGGGCCTGACCACCGCGGACCTGGAGGCCGATAAGCTGGCCGACACGGTCACCCAGCTCAACGCTCTGGACGTAAAGGCCACAGCGGCCATGTTGGAAATCGGTGAGCCGACCCTGCGGGATATTATCAAGGAGCTGAAAAAGCCGGGACGTGACCCCCGTGACGCTGCGCCAAAGCCGCACCTTAAGTCCGATGTTCTGAGCATTGAGGACCTGAAGCCAGACATGGAGCTGGTAGGCACAGTGCGCAACGTCATCGATTTCGGCGCTTTTGTGGATATTGGGGTGCACCAGGACGGGCTGGTCCACATCTCACAGATCAGTGACCGCTATATTTCCCATCCCACCGATGTTCTATCCGTCGGCGACGTGGTCACCGTCAAGGTGCTGTCTGTGGATGTGGAACGCAAACGTATCGGGCTGTCCATGCTCATTTAACAAAGCTTTAAGAAAAGCTTGCCACATTCGCGGGAATGTGGTAAATTATACTGAATTAAAAATTAAACGCTTGGTGCCCCTGTCGCCGGACAGGGGCCCGATGTAAAGCGCTGATTTCTCACACCATAGGCCATGGGGTGTGAGGAACCAGCGCTTTTATTTTTTAGGAGGAAAACATGGAAAAAACTGAAATGATGACGGGTAGCCTGTCAAAAATCTTTGTACACTATGTGTCGCTCAATGTTCTCAGTATGATTGGGCTGTCCTGCTATATTCTGGCAGATACGGTGTTTGTGGCAAGCGGTGTGGGCAACAGCGGTCTGGCGGCCCTGAACCTTGTGCTGCCGGCCTACAGTTTTATCAACGGTGCGGGCCTCATGCTTGGAATGGGCGGGGCGACCCGGTACGCGGTCCTGAGAGGAGAGGGACGGGATACGGCGGCGGATGGCGTCTTTACCCTGACCCTGGCGATGGGGGCAGCCCTGGGCTGCCTGCTGACATTGATTGGCATTTTCTTTACGCCAGCCCTGGCCGGACTGCTGGGGGCAGAGGGCGAGCCCCTTTCGCTCTCAGTCCACTACCTGAGGACGATCCTGCTCTTTTCCTGCGCCTTTATCATCAACAACATTCTGGTCTGCTTTATCCGCAATGATGGAAGCCCCCAGTTGTCCATGGCCGCCATGTTGGCAGGAAGCTTCAGTAATATCGTGCTGGATTACAGCTTCATTTTTCCAATGGGACTGGGAATGTTTGGGGCCGCGCTGGCTACAGGGCTGGCGCCTGTATTCAGCATGCTGGTGCTGTCCCTGCATTTTATACGGCGGCGGAACCACTTCCGCCCAATCGTCTGCACACCGCAGAGAAGGATTGTGCGGGAGATCCTGTCAACAGGGCTGCCCTCCTTTGTCACAGAGTTTTCATCCGGGGTGATCATCCTGCTGTTTAACTTTACCATCCTGCGGTTGTCTGGCACCACCGGGGTGGCCGCCTACGGGGTGATCTCCAACATTGCCCTGATCGCAGTGGCGGTCTTTACCGGGATCGCCCAGGGCATACAGCCTATTATCAGCGTTAACTACGGCGCAGGGAGGACCGGGCGTGTGTGGCGGGCCTACGCGGCGGCGCTTCTGCTGGGCACGGTTCTGGGGCTGTTGTTTCTGGCGCTGGGGCTTCTGAAAGCGGACGGTATCGTGGGCATGTTTAACCGGGAAGGAAACGCGGAGATGGCCCGGATTGCCTCGTCAGGCATCCACTTATATTTCCTGGCGTTTCTGTTTATGGGCGCCAACATTGTGACCACCTCACTCTTTGCCTCCGTCAACCGCCCGGGGCCGTCCTTTGCGGTGTCCATTCTCAGAGGGCTGGCCGCTGTGGTCGTCTTTCTGCTCATTCTGCCGCCTGCTCTGGGCATGGATGGTGTGTGGCTGACCATTCCGGCTGCGGAGCTGACAACGCTTTTCGTTTCAGGTATCTTTTTATATCGCGCAAAAGGGTTAGAAAATAAAAAAATTCATTGACAAAGCATTAAATTTCTTATAAAATATTACATTTGTGTTTTTTTTATGGTATAATGAAATCAGCAATTATGATTGAGGTGTATATAATGTACGAAATCGGCGATAAAATTGTATATCCAATGCATGGCGCAGGTGTGGTCAAAGATATTGAGGAAAAAGAAATTTTTGACACCACCCAGATGTACTATTTAATGGAAATTGTATCTGAGGGAATGGAAATCCTGATTCCTGTAGACAAAGCGGACGAGGTTGGTGTACGTGATATAGTAACATCCGATGTCATTGAAAAAATGCTCGACAGCCTTGAGGGGCCCAGTGACCAGATGAACGGCAACTGGAGCAAGCGATACCAGGATAATATGGATATCCTGAAAAGCGGCGATATTTTTGACGTTGCCAAGGTCGTGAAAAACCTGACGCTGCTGGATCGGAAAAAGGGACTTTCAACCGGAGAGAAAAAGATGCTCACCTCCGCCAGAAACTTTCTCATCAGTGAGATGGTGCTGGTACAGGGCAGAAGCAAAGAGGAATCGCTTCAAGTGATTGAAGAAAAAATTTAACGCGTTTTGGGCGTGTAAGGCGATGATTAAAAAAGAGTTGTCATTTATGACAGCTCTTTCTTTATATGATGCTTTTGGTTTAACAGATTTTTAAGGCTAATCGTGATATAATAAAAATATTATGTATGGAAAGGAGGTGAACATGAAATGCTGCAAAAAGTTTTAAGAGTATGTTTTTCGATTTTGGGCATTCTGCTGGGGAGCGCTCTGGCGCAGATGGTGATTGTTAATGAGTGGATTCAGGCAACCCTGCGCATCCAATTCACACCGGAAATCGAGCTGGGAACTTATATTGTTATTATGGTTTTATGTGGACTTATCTTTTTTATTTTCTTCCCTCTGATATTAAAGGGGGTCAAAAATCTTACCAAAATGGTGGAAGCCAGTATGGAAGATGTCCGGCTCGTCGACATTGCTCTGGGGGTTGGCGGTCTGGTGATCGGCCTGATCATCGCGATGCTGATCAGCTTCGCCTTTTATCAGATCCCGTTTCCTTGGGTCAGCAGCCTTCTGACCGCAGTGATCTATATCGTCCTGGGTTACCTGGGCTTTACGCTGCCAGTTAAGAAAAGAGACGATATTGTGGCTGCCATTCAGGCAGGCAAAAAGGAACGCGACGGCAGCGCCTCCACCCGGAAGATCTCAAAGAAAAAGAACAATGCCATTGCCAAGGTGCTGGATACCAGCGTGGTCATCGATGGCCGTATCTATGATATCTGCAAGGTCGGGTTTATGGAGGGGCCGCTCATCGTCCCGGTCTTTGTGCTCAACGAGCTTCAGCTCATCGCAGATTCCTCGGATGATCTCAAGCGCAACCGCGGACGGAGAGGCCTGGATATCATCAATAAGATGCAGAATGATCTGGACGTTCCGGTACAGATATCGGAGGAGGACTACGACGATATTCAGGAGGTCGATGCCAAACTGGTGCGGATGGCCAAGGAAACCAAGTGCAAGATCCTGACCAATGACTACAACCTGAACAAGGTGGCAACGGTCCAGGGCGCCGAAGTTTTAAACATCAACGAGCTGGCCAACGCCGTGAAGCCCGTAGTGCTGCCCGGTGAAGAGATGAAGGTGCTGCTGGTAAAAGCCGGCAAGGAATCCGGTCAGGCCGTTGCCTACCTGGACGACGGCACCATGATCGTTGTGGAAAACGGCAGGAAATACATCGGCGATAACATCACCGTGATCGTCACCAGTATCCTGCAGACCGCCGCAGGACGGATGATCTTTGCGAAGCCGAGAAAGTGATGAAACAGAGGCGGGTTTGCCCGGTGCTTTCAGCAAACGAAAGCATCGGGCTTACGTAACAGACGTTATGAATGGAAAATTGAGAATGGAAAATGGAGAATGAAGGAACAAATTTGCTCTGCGGATTTGCACCTGAATTTTCCATTTTCAATTTATTAAGATGGAGATGAAACATGCAGATACCAGAGGCCTTTAAAGAAAAAATGCGGAGACTTTTAAGCGATGAGGATTATGAAAAGCTCATGGATTCCTATGATGGGACCGTGAACAAGGGCATCCGGACCAATACGCTGAAGTGTACCCCGGAGGAGATGGCCCAGAACACGCCCTTTGATCTGGAGCCTGTGGACTGGTGCCCGACGGGATACTATATTGACAGTGATGTCCGCCCCGGGAAAAATCCCGCTTATTATGCGGGACTGTACTATGTACAGGAGCCCACAGCCATGACCTCGGCCGAGGCCCTCGCGCCGGAGCCGGGGGACTGGGTGCTTGACCTCTGTGCCGCACCGGGAGGAAAATCGACCCAGCTGGCCTGTAAGCTTGAAGGGCAGGGGGTGCTGGTTGCCAATGAACTGGTCAACAACCGGGCCGAGATCCTCGCCAGCAACGTAGAGCGTATGGGGGTACCCAATGCGCTGCTGTTTAACGAGTTTCCGGAACGTCTGGCGGCGCGGTTTCACGAACGCTTTGATAAAATTCTGGTGGACGCTCCCTGCTCGGGTGAGGGCATGTTCAGAAAGGACAACGGCGCCGCTGAGGAATGGAACCCGGAACGGGTGCTGCACTGCGCGAAACGCCAGCTTAAGATTCTGGATAGCGTGGACAAGCTGCTGAAGCCCGGAGGTGTCATGGTCTACTCGACCTGTACCTTTTCGCCCGAAGAAAACGAACAGGTCATTGAAGATTTCCTGGGAAATAACCGCTATGAGCTGATGGACATTGATCTCAGGGGGCTTGACGACCGCGGGCGGCCAGAGTGGTCGGAAAAAGGGACGCCAGCGCTCACAAAAACCCTCCATGTCATGCCTTTCCACGTCCGGGGTGAGGGGCATTTTATCGCCAAACTCCGGAAAACAGCGGCGTGTCCTCCGGAGGAAGAGCCTCTCAGGCTCAAGGGGAAATCCCGGCTGAAGCCCGCTGGACGCAGAGACCTGGGTGATTATGAGGCCTTTGCCGGAGAATACCTGAACCGGCGGTTCGGCAACCTTCATCTGCAGGGAGATCAGCTATACAGCCTGCCTGAGGGCATCACCCTGAGGGACATTGAAGGTCTGAAGGTACTGCGTCCCGGCATTCACCTGGGTACGCTCAAAAAGAACCGTTTTGAACCGTCCCATACCCTTGCCATGGTGCTGAAGCCTGAGGACTTTAAAATCGTCTATACCGTGAAGGATGAGGAGGAAGCCTACACCTATCTCAAGGGCGAACCCATCACCGGGGCAGACCTTAAGGGCTGGGTGCTGGTCTGTTTTGGAAAATGGCCCCTGGGTTTTGGAAAAGCCAGCCAGGGCATGATCAAAAACCACTTTCCCAAGGGGCTGCGCATTCGGAAAAAATAAAAGGGTCTTTAGAAAGGCATGCTCAAAAGACTTAAAACCCTAAAAATCTGTGGTTTTGAGCTTTTTGAGCATGCCTTTCTGAAACTAAATATGTTTGTATAACCTTTAAAATAAATATGTAAACGGTTAAATATATAAATAATATAGAGCAGCCGGACAAAGAAGTGGCTTAACTCAAGACTGGACCTTTTAACAAGATAAACAAAAAGGTCCAGTCGCTGTGGTAAATGGCCTGGAATCGTGCCGCATTACCTGCACAGCCGGACACTGGTAAGCGCAAGCATCCACTCTTTTGAGAAGAAGCTATTGGTGTAAGGATAGTGCCTGCAATTTTCGATTCTCCATTTTTTATTGTTCTATAGAACCCATGCTCAAAAGACTCAAAACGCCATTTGTCGGTGGTTTTGAGTCTTTTGAGCATGGGGACAAAGAAAAATAAAATTTGAACGCGGCTCAAAGCCCCGCGTGTGTCTCCTCGGTTTTTTCACGATTGATTCTTCTCACCGCCAGCACAAACAGCACAAAGCCGATGACAAACAAAAAGGAGATGGAGATAATGCCATAGCGGGAGTGGCCGGTGAGCTGGGTGACCACGCTGACGAGCAGCGTGCCGGTAAAGGCCGCGCCCTTGCCGAAAATGTCGTAAAAACCAAAGTACTCAGCGGATTTTTCCTTGGGGATGATCTTGGCAAAGTAAGACCGGGATAGGGCCTGAATGCCGCCCTGGAAGATGGCGACACAGACCGCCAGAAACCAGAATTCCCACGCCTTATCCAGCTGAATGGCAAAGAGGGCGATGAAAAAATAGCCGATGATCCCAACGTAGATCAGCTTTTCGGTTTTGACTCTTTTCGACAGCCAGCCAAACAGGAGCGCGAAAGGGAACGCGACGATCTGGGTGAGCAGCAGCGCCATCAACAGGTCGTTATCGCCCACACCCACGTCCTTGCCGTAGGAGGTCGCCATCTCGATGATGGTGTAGACACCGTCGATGTAAAAGAAAAACGCTACCAGGAACAGCACGATGTTTTTATCCTGACGGATATTTTTAATGGTGCGGCCCAGGCGCACAAAGCCTTCCTTTACCGGATTGGACACGTGCCCCACCGAAAATTTCTGCCGGTAGCCTCTGAGCAGCGGCACGGTCATGAGCACCCACCACACTGCGGTGATGACAAAGGAAATGGACGTTGCCAGCTGAGTGCTGATGCCGATGCTGCCGGCAAAGAGCACCAGAAGCATACAGGCCGCGAAGGGAATACAGCTGCCGATGTAGCCAAAGGCGTAGCCAACGCTGGAGACCTCGTCCATGCGGTCGTCGGTGGTGACATCCGTGAGCATGGAGTCACAAAAAATAAGGCTGCCGTTATAGCCGATTTTGGCGACCACAAACATGACGAGAAAGAGGAACCACCCCATGGGAATCCCCAGGGCCACGCAGCCCACAGCCCCCACACCCAGGGACAGAAGAAACAGACGCTTCCGGTAGCCGCTGGTGTCCCCGATGGTGCCGAGGATGGGCCCCAGTATTGCCACGATCAGGGTGGAAATGGAGGTGGCGTACCCAAAGTAGGCGGTGGAGTCCGCCATAGACACCCCGGCGCTCGAGGCAATATTTTTAAAGTAAATGGGAATGATGGTTGAGACCAGCATGACAAAAGCCGAGTTCCCCACGTCATACAGAATCCAGGACTTTTCGATTTTAGAAAATTTCATAAGAATCCCCTTGTCAAGCGGTAGATAAAGGTTGTGATAAAGAGACAGAGACGGTTGATAATTGATAGTTGACAGTGGATAGTTGTAGAACGTTTTTGCAACAGCAAAAACGATTGAGATGGCGGCCAACAGCCGCGTTTAATCAAATCTGCAAAGCAGATTTGTACCTAAACTATCAACTACCCATTATCCACGATCAACTCAATTGCGTTTTGCCGCGATCTGTCAACCTTCCTCTACACGCGCTTTTCTTTTATTATAAAGAATAATATTAAAAAAAGCTATCTTTTTAAGTTAAAAGTATGTTCGATTTATCGACAAAGCCTTAACGTCCGCGGCGGCCCCTTTTAAAAGGCGCCGTCTCTTAAGCTTTGTTTTTTTGAAAAAAACTTTGTTGACAATATTATAAAAACATAATATAATAATATTATA
>CAUEUD010000009.1 GCA_959020865.1 Eubacterium limosum
GCTTTCCAGAAACGGCGTGAAGCTGCGGACTCAGGAAGACCTTGAAGAGCTTTAAATCGAAGGAAATAAAAAAACCGGGGCGTAACTCAAAGTTACGTCCCGGACTTTTTTTGCGCGGTTTAAGCGTCTGCCTTTCCGGTGGAACCGAAAAGATCCATTTTTACTTTTACGATATCTTTAATGGCCTGTGTGCCAGGTGCCAGTAATTTACGAGGATCAAAACCCTTGCCTTCAAGGTCTTTGCCGGCTTCGATGTATTTTCTGGTCGCTTCGGCAAATACGAGCTGGCATTCGGTGTTTACATTGATTTTTGCAACGCCTAAATCAATGGCTTTTCTGACCATTTCGTCCGGAATACCGGTGCCACCGTGGAGAACGAGGGGCATATCGCCGGTTTTTTCCTGAATTTTAGCCAAAACGTCGAAGTTTAAGCCCTGCCAGTTTTCTGGATATTTTCCGTGGATATTACCGATTCCGGCAGCTAACATGGTGACGCCTAAATCAGCAATTTTTTTACATTCTTCAGGATCAGCGAATTCGCCGGTTCCGACAACGCCGTCTTCTTCACCGCCGATGGCGCCGACTTCTGCCTCCAGGGATAAGCCTTTGCCGCGGCAGATTTCAACCAGTTCCTTTGTTTTTTCGATGTTTTCATCAAAAGGCAGATGAGAACCGTCGAACATGATGGATGAGAAGCCAGCTGCGATACAGGCCTTTGCGCCTTCGTAACTGCCGTGGTCTAAATGAAGGGCAACCGGAACAGAAATATTTAATTCGTCCAGCATTCCGTTAACCATATTGGTGACTGTTTTGTAGCCACACATATATTTTCCAGCACCTTCAGAAACCCCTAAGATAACAGGTGATCTCTGTTCGTTGGCCGTCTGAAGAACCGCTTTGGTCCATTCAATATTATTGATGTTGAACTGTCCCACACCATAATGGCCTGCTTTTGCTTTGTTAAGCATTTCTTTTGCTGATACTAACATAATAGAATGATCCTCCTAAAATTTTGAGTTTAACTAACTGTCTAAATTATATATTAAGTGCAAAAAAGTCTCAAGACCCATACCAATTTTTCCAGTACGAAAACCCGGGTTAATCATTTGCAGATTTTATTAAAGCGGTTTCATTTTTTTGGGATCAGAGGGTCTTTTCTTTAATTTCTTCAGTTTGCTCTGAGTAGAGAAGCTTTAATTTTTTCTCTGAGTACTCGTAGGTCTGCTTGTAGGTGCTTTCGATGATTTTTCCAAGCAGGGCGGTGTCATTGTTTGCGACAGCCTTTGCGAGCTTGTCCATATCGCCGTACAGCAGGCGGTCAACACGATCATAATCATCATTGCGGACAAAGGTTTTAAGGATGACGCCATAGGCCAGCTTGATCTTCAGATGTTCATAGATATTCTGCATGGCCGGGGACTCGATTGATGAGATCAGAATATCGGTTAGGGCTGTGGTGATGCCGCGGCTGTAGCGCTTGCTCTCCAAAAGCTCAAGGATATGTTTTTTGTCCGTTTCGCTCATGGATTTGAAAGCGTCAAAGGCGATGGCTTTGCACGAATAACGCAGAATCTGGAGGCTGCTCAGATATTCGTCCAGCTGTCCAAGGACTTCCGGGGAATGGGAACGCTCAAAAACGATTTGGGTGCCCTTTCCATTAAAGGTTCTGGTCAGACCGAGGGAATTCAGGATAGACAGGGCTTTTCGGACGGTGACCGGCGAAACACCATAAACGCTGCGCAGTTCAGATTCGGAAGGAAGAAAATCGCCGGCGACATTGCCGGATTTCTCGCTCTCCCACATGATGTCACTGGCAATCCTCAGGTAAAGCGGTGTCGGGGCATTGTCGATAAACCAGTTAAAGCTTTCAGCTTCGGAAGGCGCTGCCGGTGCGTTCACCATATAGGCCGCATCAAAGCGCTGGCTGATTTCGTTAAGCCCCTGAAGCAGTGAGTGATGAAAATGTTTGAAATTCTGTTTGGCGGCATAGTCCAACAGTTCTTTATACCGTCCCTTGATCGCTTCCGCTGAAAGATCCTCATAGAGCGTATGACCGGTAATACTGCTGTGAATGGAATCAATCCGGACAAAATCGCAGATCTGCTCAAAAAGTTCGATAATGAAAGGATTTTCTGTTCTCCTCAGGATATTCCGGATAAAGCGGCAGTGGAAGGCAAACATCTCAATTGGATTGGAAGAATCCAGCCTGTCGGTCATTTCGTATAGGGTCATATAATCCTCGCGGCTGCACTTGGAAGCGCCGTATGTGATGATGCTGGGTAAAAGAATAGAGAGCATTCGGTATGTATCACTGATGCCATGACGCCGGTTTTCAAAGCGCTTTTCATAAGCCGCGCGATGCTCTGGCAGGCGGCTGTCAAAGATTACCTGAGCATTTTTACCGTGGGAACAGAAAATAAGATTGTTGTCCTGCAACAGACGCAGGGCTTTTCGAACGGAATTACGACTGGCACCCATTTGTTTGCTGATTTTTGGTTCAGATGGCAGGGTGTCACCCAGTTTTAATTTGCCGTTGTAAATATCATCCTCAATTTTTCTGCAAATAAATAGATACAATGGAATTTCTTTTTTCAAAATACAATCTCCTTTGGGGGTATTTTAACAGTATAACATCATTTGGTAAAAATTACATCTAAATTGAGAAAAAATTATAAAGAAATCCCCTTTTAATTAGCCTTTACCATATCGGAATTAGATGCACGGGTCTCAGAATGAGGAGTACCCATTTTGAAGAGAATTAAACACATAAAAAATATTTTTAAGGTAACCGAACTTTGAAAATATTCTGAAATGGGTTTTTTACATTGCAAATTCGGGTAAAAATAAGAAAACGAATAAAAAGGATATAATTGGTTGAATTAAAATGATAACTTCAATTGCAGATAAAAAGTTTTTAAATAAAGAGATTGCTTTGACGGGAGATTCGATTTATAATAAAGTATATATATTGGGAAAACTAAATAAAAATTGCGGCATCCGGAAAGTGCTGGCACACTTATCCGGCTTGCGCAGGTGCACAACCACCATACACAACGGCCCTGGGGGGCACGTACCGCATTACTTATTATAGGCTATTTTTGTGCTAAAAACAAGAGGACAGCCTATAAATAAGTGGGCTTATTTGTGTTAGCATTTTATAAAAGTGTCATATAACTGTGCATGGTTGGTTTTATCCTGCACAGTTTTTTATTTGGTTTTCCCTGAAATTTAGGAGAAAACAATGGAATCAAGGTTAGATCAAAAGGCAATTGGCCAGCGCATCCGGCAGCGTAGAACTTTTTTAAACATGAGCCGTGAGGATTTGGCGCGGAAAATAGGGATTACACCGACTTTTTTAACGGACATCGAGCTGGGAACCAAAGGCTTTTCACTGAAGAGTCTTGAACGATTCTGTGAAGCGTTAAAAATGTCTTCAGACAGTATCCTGTTTGGCAAAAGCCTGGATGAAAAAGAAAAAAACACTGCACTGCTCGATATTTTAGAGCATTGCCCCGATGAAAAAAAGGAATACGCAGAAAGAATGATGATGCTCTTTTTAATGAGCCATGAAACAGAAAACTAGCGTGAATGTATAAAATGACCGGACTCAGGAAAAAGAGACCGGTTTTTTATTGCCTGTAATCCGATTACAGAAAATATGTAAATATTCGGCGAAATTGGCAAAAAACTGCTTATTTCCCATAAAAAGGGGTAGCGCCTGAGTCGGATTGGTGATATAATTGGAAACGAAAATTGAATAGGAAAGACTAATGTAAAATCTGTTTTGGATTCTTTCGTTTTTGCCCTGGCAAAAACAAAGGATAAAGGGAATCTGGTGAAAATCCAGAGCGATCCGGTCACTGTAATTCGTTAAGTCTCCTTATGATGCCACTGGAATGAAAACCGGGAAGGCAAGGAGAATATAATGCGATGAGTCAGGAAACCTACTAAACAGAGTGCTAATAATTACCTCCAGGGAAAAGGGAACTTAGTAACGTTAATTTAATTGTAGTATCCGCATTAGACAGCGTGGATAAATAATTCTGTTGACAAACCTCTTTTTTTACGGAGACGTAATGAAGAGGTTTTTATTTGCTTTTAATGAATGTTTGATTGAAGGAGAAGGATTGAAATGAAGTTAGTTGTAGTGGGGATCAATCATAAAGACACACCTCTGGAAATCAGGGAAAAGGGTGCTTTTATCAAGCGAACCGTAAAAGAGGGTATCGCGAGCCTTCTGGAAGAGGCGTGTATCGAAGAGGTGATCATTCTTTCTACCTGTAATCGAAGCGAAATTTATGTGGCGACCCGCGACGTTGAAGCAGCGGCCCAGGCGCTGAAAAATTTTTACATCGAGGAGAAATCCGGCGATCTTGAAAATTATCTGTTCTGTGAAAAGGGCAGAGAAGCCATCCTTCACCTTTACCGGGTAGTGACCGGGCTGGATTCGATGATTTTGGGTGAAGATCAGATCTTAGGCCAGGTAAAGGATGCCCTTGAATTATCCCAGTCTGTTCACGGCTGTGGAAAATACTTAACCAAGGCTTTCAGAGAAGCCGTCACCTTTGCCAAGAAGGTTAAAACCGTTTATAAAATTTCGGAGACCCCGCTTTCCCTGAGCTCGACAGCGGTTAAGCACGTTAAAAGAACCTATGAGGACTATGCCGACAAAAAGGTGCTGATCATCGGTTCAGGAAAAATGGGGCTTCTGGCGCTGCGTTACATGGCGGCAGAGGGCTTTAAAAGCGTCCATATGACCAACCGCACCTATCATCCGGGGGACGAATACCGTGATATCTATGAGGGAGTCAACATGATCCGCTACGAGGACCGCTATGAAGCCATCGAGGATATCGACGTGATCATCTCAGCGACAGCCTCACCCCATGTTGTTTTAAAACGGGAGCTCATGCCCGAGCGCAAAAAGCCGCTCATGGCCATTGACCTGGCACTGCCAAGGGATATTGAGGAAAGCATCTCGGAGATGGACCAGGTCGACCTGCTGACCATTGACAATTTTAAGGACATCATTGATGAAAAAATGCACTACCGGGAGCGGGTGGCAGAAAAGATCGCCCTTGAGATCGAAGAGGAAATCGATGGCCTCATGGTCTGGATTACCAAGTCCAAGGTAGACAACATGGTGGCACATTTTAACCAGGTTTCCGGACAACTGGCAGACGAAACCATTGAGATTCTCAACAAGCGCTATCAGTTTGAGGGGAAGGACAAGGAATTTCTTGAAAAAATTGTCCATTCAAAATTCCGTGAAATGGTGATGCCGTCCATCAAGCAGCTGAAAACACTGGACAGCGAGGACGATATCCTGCGCTTTGAGAAAACACTGGCCTTTTTATTTTCAGGCGGCAATGCGGAGGCGGCCCAATGAAAGGGCCGATTCTGCTCAACTTTACCGGGAAAAGGGCCCTTGTAATCGGCGGCGGGAAGGTAGGAATGCGGCGCGCGGAAACCCTAGCCGGGTATGGGTGTTCTGTGACCTGTGTGGATAAAAACATGGAGGTTCCGGAAAAGCCGGTTGAGAATATCCGTTATGTCAAAGCATACTGCCGGATCGAGACAGCCCTTGATGGCATGGATCTTGTCGTGGCGGCGACAGACCAGCGTGAGCTGAACGCCCGGATTCTTGAAAACTGTAAAATACGCGGTATCTGGTGCAACGTTTCAGACGACCCCGAGCATTCAGATTTTATTTTTCCCTCAGTGGTAAAGCGCGGGGATTTGACGCTTTCAGTCTGTACCGACGGCGCCAGTCCAACGCTGACCACCCAGATAAAAAGGGAGCTGGAAGAAAAATACGATGAAAGCTACGCAGAGCGTCTCAGGCTGCTTAAGCAGCTGAGGCTGCATATTTTGAAAACAGAAACCTCACCGGAGGAAAAAAAGAGACGGCTCAAGGAGCTGACAGCGTTAACCATTGAAGAATTGCAGAGAGAAGTGGAGAAAATATGAAAATAATCGTAGGCTCAAGAGGCAGTAAGCTGGCGGTGGTCCAGACAAACTGGCTTCTTGAGGAATTAAGAAAAGCAAACCCGGAGGTCGATTTTGAACTCAAAATCATCAAGACAAAGGGCGATAAGATTCAGCATAAAGCCCTTGATAAAATTGGGGATAAGGGCATTTTTACCAAAGAGCTGGAGGATGCCCTCTTAAGCGGTGAAATCGATATGGCGGTTCACAGCATGAAGGATATGCCCTCTGCGCTGCCCGAGGGGCTGACACTTTCTGTGCCGCCCATGCGGGAAGACCCGAGAGATGTGCTGCTGACACCGCATAAAATAAGCGCCATCCAGGAGCTGCCCAAAAATGCAGTCATCGGCACCGGGAGCAAACGCCGGATTTATCAGCTGAAAAACATCCGAAAGGATTTTGAAGTGGTGGGAATCCGCGGAAATATTGATACCCGTATCCGGAAAATGAAAGAGCAGGGACTGGATGGGATTATTCTGGCAGCGGCAGGCCTTAAACGTATCGGTGTTTATGAGAGCGAAGATTATACCTGCCTCCCCCTTGACCCATGCCAGTTTGTATCGGCGCCAGCCCAGGGGATTCTGGCAGTGGAAATCCGTGAGGATAACGAAACCGTCAAGGCACTCATGGAATCTGTCAGCAACCCGGTTACCAAGGCGCAAATGACAGCGGAACGCCAGTTTTTGATCAGCCTGAACGGCAGCTGCCATATTCCTATCGGGGCATACTGTGATGTGGAGGGTGAAAAATTAACCCTTTACGGACTTTTCGGCAACGAAGACGGCACAATTCTATACAAAGGACAGACAGAGGGAGCCATGGGCGAGGAAGCGAAAATGGGAGACCGTCTGGCAAAGGAACTGAAAGAAATGGTAGAAGCAGAAATCAAGCCGGGCACCGTCTATCTGGCTGGCGGCGGCTGCGGCGATAAGGGACTGATCACCGTCAAGGCCATGGAAAAATTAAAGACCTGCGACGCGGTGGTCTACGACGCGCTGGTCAATGAGGAATTCCTGAAATGGACAAAACCCGAGTGTGAAAAAATATACGTGGGCAAAAGAGCCGCCAACCACGCGCTGCCCCAGAATGAAATCAACGCCCTGCTGATCAGGCTGGGCAGGGAAGGCAAAAACGTTGTCCGTCTTAAGGGGGGAGACCCTTATGTTTTCGGACGCGGCGGCGAGGAAGGCGAGGAGCTCTACGACGCCGGGGTTCCCTTTGAAGTGATTCCAGGGATTACCTCGGTTATCGGCGGCCTGGCTTACGCGGGTATTCCCATTACCCACAGAGACTGTGTCTCTTCCTTCCAGGTGGTTACCGGGCATCTGAAATCTGAGGAATCTGAGCTGGACTGGCCGGTGCTGGCCAAATCCAAAGGGACCATCGTGTTTTTGATGGGCGTCAAGAATCTTGAAAAAATCACCGGAGAGCTGATGAAAAACGGGATGGATAAAAATACGCCGGTGGCTGTGGTGCACCGCGCTTCCACGCCTTACCAGCGAGTGGTGGAAGGCACACTGGAAACCATCTACGGCATTGCCACAGAAGCCAGGATCACAGCGCCAAGTCTGATCGTAGTCGGCGATGTGGTGACCAAGCGTGAGAAGCTGCGCTTCTTTGACAGCAAGCCCCTTTTTGGAAAAAATATCGTGGTAACCCGTTCCAGAGAACAGAGCTCTAAAATGGTGGCGCAGATCGCCGAGCTCGGCGGCAACGCCATCGAGTACCCGACCATCAAAATCGAACCGATTCCTGAGAATGTCGACGCGCTGGCCGAGAACTTTGGATGTCTGGACAGGTACAGCCACATTATTTTTACCAGCACCAACGGCGTTGAAATTTTCTTTGATGCGCTGAAGGCATCGGGCAGAGATACCAGAGCCCTCGGGAGCATCCATGTGACAGCCATTGGCTCAGCAACAGCGGCGCTGCTTGCCGAGCAGGGAATCACTGCGGATTTTGTGCCGAAAAAATATGTCGGCGAAGAGCTGGTTGACGGTTTAATGCCGCTTTTGACAGAAACGTCGCGGGTATTGATCCCGCGCTCCAAAAACGCCAGGATTTACGTGGTTGAGGAGCTCCGCAAGGTTTGCCCGGTGGATGAATTCCAGATTTACGAAACGGTCCGCGAGGACAACACCGACATCGATGTGGCAAAGATGTTGAAAAATAAAGAGATTGACTACATTACCTTCACAAGCTCCACAACAGTACAGTATTTTGTGGAAAAAATTGGCGGTGAAAATGTGGCGTACACTAAAAATGCAAAATGCGTTTCCATTGGACCTGTAACCTCAGACAAAATGCGAGAACTGGGCTTATCGGTCGATGTGCAGGCAGAGGTTTACACCATTGCCGGAATGATTGAAGCGATTCTGAATATGGAAAAATAAAGAGAGGAAGTTGATTATTATGTTACCAACCCGATTGAGAAAAAACGCAGCGGTTCGTGATCTGATCCGCGAAACAGAATTATCCATGCGCGATGTGGTTTACCCGTTGTTTGTGGTTGACGGGGAAAATATTAAGCGTGAAATCCCGTCCATGAAGGGACAGTACCACCTGTCGCTCGATATGCTGCCAAAGGAACTGGATGAGCTGAAGGAGCTGGGTGTCCGTTATATTATCCTGTTCGGCGTGCCGGATGAAAAGGACGCGGAAGCGACCCCCGCCTTTGTAGACGATGGAATTATTCAGAAGGCCATCCGCGTTGTCAAGGAAAAAGACCCGGAAATGTATGTCATCACCGATGTCTGCCTCTGCGAATACAAGAGCGACGGACATTGCTGTTTCTTCCACGATAATGGCGATATCAAGCGTGACAAATCGCTGGAAACCCTGTGTAAGGTAACCGTGAGCCATGCGAAAGCCGGCGCGGATATGGTCGCGCCCTCAGACATGATGGACGGCCATATCGAAGCCATGCGTAAAGCACTGGACGATGCAGGCTTTGAAAGCATTCCGATTATGGGCTATTCCGCCAAATTCGCGTCTACCTTCTACGGACCGTTCCGCGACGCGGCAAACTCCGCTCCGGCCTTTGGCGACCGCAGAAGCTACCAGATGGACCCGGCCAACAGCGAGGAAGCGCTGAAGGAAGTCGTGCTGGATATCGAGGAGGGCGCAGACATCGTCATGGTAAAACCTGCAATGCCTTATCTGGATATCCTTGCAAAGGCCAAGGAATTGTCTTATCTGCCAATGGCAGCCTACCAGGTCAGCGGCGAATACGCCATGATCCGGAATGCGGTAGACGCTGGCCTGTTAGATGAAAAGGCCATTTATGAGAGCATGCTGTGCATCAAACGTGCGGGGGCTAAAATCATCATCACCTATTTCGCAAAAGATTTAAAAGCGTTGATTGAAAAATATCAGTAAAGGACAGAATAAAATGAAGCATACAAAGTCGACTGCACTTTTTGAAGAGGCGAACCGTGTTATTCCCGGCGGGGTCAACAGCCCCGTCCGCGCATTTCAGTCAGTGGGCATGCCGCCGGTCTTTATCGACCACGGCAAGGGCTCAAAAATCTACGATGCGGATGGAAATGAATACACGGACTATATCTGCTCCTGGGGGCCGCTGATTCTCGGCCATGCCGCGGACGCTTATTACGACGGCATCGATGAAGCACTGAGAAAGGGCAACACCTACGGCGCACCGACAGAAATTGAGATCCGCGTGGCGGAAATGATCATCGACGCTTACCCGTCCATGGATATGGTGCGCATGGTCAACTCCGGCACCGAGGCCACCATGAGCGCTATCCGCCTGGCCAGAGGCTATACCGGACGTGAAAAATTCATCAAATTTGAAGGCTGCTACCACGGACACAGCGATTCTCTGCTGGTAAAATCCGGCTCCGGCACCCTGACCTACGGTGTGCCCACAAGCCCTGGCGTCACCGCCGGTACGGCCAGGGATACCCTGGTGGCAACCTACAATGACCTGGATTCCGTTAAAAAGCTTTTTGATGAAAACAAGGGAGAGATCGCCTGTGTGATCGTCGAACCGGTTGCGGGCAACATGGGCGTTGTGCCGCCGGACAGCACCTTCATGAAAGGCCTGAGAAAGCTGACCGAGGAAGAGGGTACCCTGTTGATTTTTGACGAAGTCATCACAGGTTTCAGGCTGGCCTTTGGCGGCGCACAGGAGGTGCTGGGCATTAAGCCGGACCTCACCACGCTCGGCAAGATCATCGGCGGCGGTATGCCGGTAGGCGCCTTTGGCGGACGGCGGGATATCATGGAAAAGCTCTCACCGCTCGGCCCGGTTTACCAGGCAGGCACCCTGTCCGGAAACCCCATCGCCATGAAAATGGGGCTTAACACCTTAACCTATCTCAAGGAACACCCAGAGGTTTATACCCATCTGGAAGACTGCGCCAAGCAGCTGGAAGCCGGTTTCAACCAGAATATTAAGGAAACCGGTGTTAAGGCAAAGATGGTGCGCTTTGGCGGAATGAGCGCCCTGTTTTTTACCGACCAGGAAATCTGTGATTTTAACAGTGTCATGACCAGCGACACAAAAACCTACGCAAAATATTTTGCCGAAATGCTGAACCGCGGCAATCTGATGCCGCCGGCACAATTTGAAGGGATTTTTGTCTCAGCTGCCCACACCAAAGCCGATATTGAAAAGACCATTGCCGACAATCTGGCTGCGCTTAAGGCGCTTGCATAGAGAATAAAAGAACAAGGAGTGCAGAATGCCCAAAAAAGCTTTATTAGTGATAAGTTTCGGGACATCTTATCGTGAAACCCGGGAAAAAACCATCGGAGCCATCGAGAGAGACTTGCAGAAAGGCTTTCCGGATTATGATTTCAGACGCGCTTTTACCTCGCGGATGATCATCAAGAAACTCAGAGAGCGTGACAATGAATATGTGGACATTCCCCACGAAGCCCTTGAAAAGCTGAAAAATGAAGGCTATACCGAGGTTGTCTGTCAGACAACACACGTCATCAACGGCTACGAATACGATTTGACCATCAACGAGCTCAAAAAATTTGAAAATGATTTTGATGTGCTCACCATCGGCGCGCCGCTTCTGACCACCATCGACGATTATGAGCAGGTGGCCAGAACAGCCATCAGCGAGCTGCCAGAAATGAAAGAGGGCGAAGCCCTGCTCTATATGGGACACGGCAGCGAGCATCACGCCAACGCCACTTATCCGGCCATGGATTACACCTTCAAGCATTTAGGCTATAAAAACGCCTTTATGGGAACCGTAGAGGGCTTTCCGAGCCTGAGCGATATTATTCCGCAGCTTAAGGAAAAAGGATACCATAAGCTTTACCTGGCGCCTTTTATGATCGTAGCTGGTGATCATGCCATCAACGATATGGCAAGCGACGAGGAAGACTCATGGAAAACACTGCTCGAAAACGAAGGCTTTGAAGTGGAGTGTGTCCTTAAGGGACTCGGCCAGTTTAAGGGCGTTCAGGATATGTTTTTAGAGCACGCCAAGAACGGCACAAGCGTTAAAGAACTGCTTTGAAAAATAGAAAATTGATAATTGAAAATGGAAAATTTAAGAGCAAATCCGCGCTGCGATTTTGTTCCATAATTTTCCATTCTCCATTTTCCATTTTCAATTCATCGGGTAAAAAAATTAACAAATATATCAAATAAAAGCTAGGAGTACAAATGAAAAATACAGTATATCTCATCGGGGCGGGTCCTGGAGATCCGGAGTTAATTACCTTAAAGGGCAAGCGCCTGATTGGCGAAGCGGACATTATTATCTACGCGGGTTCTCTGGTCAACAAGGAAGTGCTGGCAGGCCACAAGGCGGACGCTGAAATCTACAACAGCGCCTCTATGACACTGGACGATGTCATCGAAGTGATCACCAGGGGCGTTAATGAGGGCAAGAGAGTTGTCCGCGTCCACACTGGCGATCCGGCGATCTACGGCGCGATCCGCGAACAGATGGACCGCCTGGAGGAAGAGGATATTCCCTTTGAAGTGGTGCCAGGCGTCAGCTCCTTTACTGCCTCAGCCTCTGTTCTGAAAAAAGAATTTACCCTGCCGGACGTGTCACAGACCGTTATCTGCACTCGTCTGGAAGGCCGCACCCCGGTGCCGGAAAAGGAAAAACTTGAATCACTGGCGGCGCATCACGCCTCCATGGCCATTTTCCTGTCCGTTCAGATGATCGACGAAGTGGCAGAACGCCTGATGACCCAGTACGAGCCCATCACACCCATTGCCGTTATCCAGCGTGCAACCTGGGAAGACCAGAAGGTTGTTCTGGGAACCCTTGAAACCATTGCGGATAAGGTAAAGGAAGCCGGTATTACAAAAACCGCTCAGATTCTGGTCGGGGATTTCCTGGGCGACAAGTACAGCCTTTCCAAGCTGTATGATCCGTCCTTTACCCACGAGTACCGCACTGCGACAAAATAAGGTATGAAGCGCACAGAGAGATGGGCCGTTGTGGCTGTTTCCAGACAAGGTGTCCAGAAAGCCTTTGAAGTAAAGGAGCATATTCCTGAAAAAGCGCCGGACATCTTTACCCTGGAGAAATACGCCGCCCCCGGCACACAGCTGATCCGCGGAAAAATCGGTGAATTTTTTGGAGCGCTCATGGCGGATTACGATACGATTTTATGCATCATGGCCACAGGTATTGTGGTTCGGAGCATTGCGCCCCATCTCGGCCATAAGTCAAAGGATCCGGGCATTCTGGTCATGGACCCGGACGGGAAGTATGTTATCAGCCTTTTATCCGGTCATCTCGGACACGCCAATGAGAACGCCGTATATCTGGCAAAGCGCATGGATGCCCAGCCCGTCATTACCACCGGAACCGATGTGAAGGGCAGTATGGCAGTGGATGTGCTGGCTGAAAAGCTGGGCTGTACCATTGCGGATTTCACCGCGGCCAAGGATGTAACCGCCTTGATCCTGGACGATGAACCCGTCGCCCTGATTGACGAAGCGCACGGTGATACCACCGACCTGGTGCTGCCGCCGAATCTGGTTTTTTCAGAAAAGCAGGAAGCCCTTTCCGGTGATTACAGCGGCTGTGTGGTGGTCTCAGCCGATGATCCGTTTATCTGGCCGCCGGGAAAACCCGTTGTTCAGATCGTGCCGAAAAAAATCGTAATCGGTATCGGCTGCCGCAGGAATACCGAGGCAGCGCGGATTGAGGAGGCAGTGAGACAGGTGCTCGCCGCCCTTGCGCTCCATCCGCTTTCCGTTAAGGCCTTTGCCACCATTGGCCTGAAAGCTGATGAGAAGGGGATTCACGCGGCCTGCAAAACCTTTGACGCAGAGCTTAAGGTGGTGCCGGATAATTTTGTGAAAATGGTACAGAGCCGTTTTGAAGGCTCGGACTTTGTTTTCAAAACCACAGGTCTCTACGCGGTCAGCGAGCCGTGCGGCTATGTGGCGTCCGGCTTTGGCGAGTGCCTGCTGGAGAAGCAGAAGTGCGGGGGAATTACCCTGTCGGTCTGGAAAATGAAAGAATAGCAGAATTCAGAGAAGCGGTGTATTGCCGAAGCTCTGCCTTTTATCCAGACGAAAAAAGAACCCAGGCGTTGGCCGACTTTGAAAGGTTGTTCGAGGTTGTAACTTGTGCAACCATAACGGACGAGGAGAATTATAAGGCAGTGTGAGGTTGAGCCTTTTGTTAAAATTGACCCGCAGGGTGTCTTTTTTCACTTAGGTAAAAGGCGCCGCTTCTCTGGCAGTGCAGAAGCGCCGAAGCTCTGCCTTTTATCCAGACGAAAAAAGAACCCGGGCGTTGACTGGCTTTTCATTCGCTTTTTCGAAGAAAAGGGTTCAATAACTATCCATTATCAACCATCAACTATAAACTATAAAGCCGCGCTTCTCTGGATTCAAGATTAAAAAAATAGATTGTTAAATTAATTTAAAGGGAGAAATCGATTGAGTAAAAAAATTTACGTAACAGGTCTGGGGCCAGGTCTGTATGAACATATGACAGAAGCCGCTAAAAATTCTTTGAAGGATGCGGACGTGATTGTAGGCTATAAAACCTACATTGATTTGATCAAAGATTTAATCGGCGACAAGGAAGTGCTTTCCTCTGGAATGCGCAGGGAAATTGACCGCTGCCAGGATTGTCTGGATCTGGCTGAGCAGGGAAAAACCGTTACACTGGTAAGCTCTGGCGACGCGGGCGTGTACGGTATGGCCGGCATTATGCTGGAAATCGTTGAGAAGCAGAAAAGTGACGTTGAAGTGGTCGTGGTTCCTGGGATTTCCGCCGCCAATGCGGCAGCGTCCACCTTAGGAGCGCCTCTGATGCACGACTACTGTGTCATCAGCCTCAGCGACCTTTTGACCGACTGGGAAATGATTAAAAAGCGTCTGCGCTGTGCCGGCGAAGGCGATTTTATCGTGACACTCTACAATCCAAAGAGCAAGGGGCGTCCGGACAACATCGTGGAAGCCCAGAAGATTCTGCTGGAATATAAAGCGCCGGAAACACCGGTTGGCATTGTCAGAAACGCCAAGCGTGCCAATGAAAGCTATGTCATCACCACACTTGAAAAAATGTGCGATGAAGAAATCGACATGTTTTCCATGGTGGTGATCGGCAATTCCAAAACCTATATTACAGAAGACCATCTAAAAATGATTACACCGCGGGGGTACCAGCTGTGATTCTGGTCCTCGGAGGAACGTATGACAGCCGCAAGCTGACAGAGGCGCTGCTCGGACAGGGCTGCGCCGTTCTTTATTCCTCCGTAACCGCTTATAATACCGGAAGTCTTCCGGAAAACACGCGTCTGGAAATCCACACCGGAGCCCTTGAGACAGACGGACTGGCCGGGCTGATGGCTGAAAAGCGCATTGAGCTCTGTGTGGACGCCACCCATCCCTACGCGAAGGAGGTTTCGCTCAACGCCATCGAGGCTGCGAAAAAAGCAGGGGCCGCCTATGTGCGCCTGGAAAGGCCGCGGATGATGGATGACGGGCAGCAGACCCTGGGGTTTCCGGATTATGAATCGGCGGTGCGTTACCTTCTGAAACAGGAGGGCAATGTCCTGCTGACAACAGGGAGCCGCCAGCTGGAGTTTTACGATCCTCTGCCCAGGGAACGCGTGATCGTGCGGGTGCTGCCAACCAGCAAGGTGCTTGAAAAATGTGAGCGTCTTGGCTACAAGCCGCAGAATATCATTGCCATGCAGGGGCCTTTCAGCTACGCTATGAACGTGGAGACCATCCGCCAGTTCGACATTCGTTTTCTGGTCACAAAGGACAGCGGCGACGTGGGCGGCGTCAGTGAGAAGCTGCGTGCTGCGGCCGATATGGGCGTGCGCGTAATTTTTATCGAACGCCCCAGGATCGAGTACCCGGTCGTCTTTAATACAGCGGAGGAAATACTCGGCTGGATGGCAGAAAATAAATAGTTAAAAGCAGATCAGTGTGCGCATAAAAATAAAGCTAGGAGTAAAAAATGAAAAAGGCAAAAAATATCATGTTTCAGGGGACGGGCTCATCCGTGGGAAAAAGCCTGCTGACCGCAGCAGTGTGCCGGATTCTGAACAATAAAGGTTACCGTGTAGCGCCCTATAAATCCCAGAATATGGCGCTTAATTCTTATATAACCCTTGATGGCAAAGAGATGGGACGGGCGCAGGTCGTTCAGGCAGAATGCGCCAGAATTGAGCCGCAGGTAGAGATGAATCCAGTGCTTCTGAAGCCGAACTCAGACGTGGGCTGCCAGGTTATCCTGAATGGAAAGGCTGAGTTTAACATGAACGCAGTCGAGTACCATGCTCATAAGGCAAAGCTGACCGATGTGGTCATGGACGCCTACAATATGCTGGCAGAAAGCCATGACATCATCGCCATCGAAGGCGCGGGAAGCCCCGCGGAGATCAATCTCCGTGACAACGATATTGTGAACATGGGGCTGGCAGAAATGGTGGACGCGCCAGTTATCCTCATCGGCGATATTGACCGCGGCGGGGTCTTTGCCTCCATTTACGGTACCATCAAGCTGCTTGAACCAGAGGAACAGGCAAGGATCAAGGGCTTTATCATCAATAAGTTCCGTGGCGACGTCGAGCTGCTGAAGCCAGGCATTGAGATGATCGAGGAAAAGGTAGGCGTTCCGTGTCTGGGTGTTATCCCCTACCAGCGCCTTGTCATTGACGATGAAGACAGTGTAACCGAGCGGTGGGATGAACAGCGCGAGGGCGTGATCACCATCGGTGTGGTGCGGTTGCGTCATATTTCTAACTTTACCGACTGCACAGTCTTTGACATGTACCCCGATGTTAAGGTAGAATATTATGAGAACCAGCGGGAGCTGCACCGCGCCGATCCCGATCTCATTGTGATACCCGGCAGCAAAAATACCATTGACGATATTGTGAAGCTGCGGGAGAGCAGGCTGGAGGAAGAAATTCTGGCCAGGCATGCAGCTGGCGTGCCGGTAATCGGTATCTGCGGCGGCTACCAGATTCTCGGCGACGAGATCTGTGACCCGTACTGCGTCGAGTCCACGGTCGGTTCCATCAAGGGGCTGGGGCTGTTAAACATGCGCACTGTGCTGGAGGAAGAAAAAACCACCACACGGGTGGCAGGACACATCAACGCAGATTTCTTAAATATGGGGCTGAGCGGCAGCGCCATCACCGGCTACGAGATCCATATGGGTGAAACCACGCCCATCGACGACAGCAGGAGTTTTTCAACGCTTGAGGACGGGCGCTCGGACGGTGCGGTATCCGCAGACGGTACAGTTATGGGGACCTATCTGCACGGCGTGTTTGACAACGACGCGTTCCGTGAAAAACTGATTGAAACCCTGAAAAAGAAAAAGAACATCGCGGCAGAGAGCGAAGCGGTCGATTTCAAAGCCTTTAAGGAAGAGCAATACGATCTGCTGGCCGAAACCGTTGAAAATAATCTGGACATGCAGAAATTAATGGAAATTATTGGAGTATAAGATGCTTTTAGGAATGAGCGCTGGCATTTGGTTTTGTCTGATTGTGGGAGCTGTGGTGCTGGACCGCCTGATCGGCGATCCGGCATGGATTCCCCATCCAATTGTATATATTGGAAAACTGGTTGGATTTTTAACAAAAAAATTAAATAAGGGCAAGGCCAGAAAGTTCAAGGGTCTCATTCTCTGGGTATTGACAATTGTGATTACCGGCGCCGTTGTCCTGGCAGTGCAGTATATCACATACCGGCTCAATATCGTTTTGTTTTATGTGGTGAATCTTTATCTTTTATCCACCACCATCGCGGCAAAATGTCTGCAGCAGGAGGTCATGAAGGTCTATGACGCGTTGCGGGACAAGGATATACCAAAGGCCCGCACCATGGTCGGCTACCTTGTGGGGCGGGATACCCAGGAGCTCCAGGAGGGCGGCATTGTCCGCGCGACAGTGGAAACCACCGCGGAAAACACCATTGACGGAGTGCTCGCGCCAATTTTCTACATGTTTATCGGCGTTGTCCTGTGGGTTTTTGTACCCTTTGTCAACCCGCTGCTGCTGGCCATGCTGTACAAAGCCGTCAACACCATGGATTCCATGGTCGGCTACGTTCAGGAGCCCTACAAGGACTTTGGCTATTTTTCTGCCAAAATTGACGATATCGCCAACTTTGCCATCGCGCGTATCGGAAGCTGGTTTATGCTCATTGGCGGCCTGTTTCTGGGTTATAAGGTCAGTGAGGGGCAGCGGATTTACGCGCGCGACCGGAAGAACCATAAAAGCCCGAATTCCGGGCATCCAGAATCCGTGGTGGCCGGGCTTTTGGGCGTTCAGCTGGGCGGCACCAACCTGTATTTTGGGCAGACACTTGAAAAGCCGACCATCGGCGATGCCGGGCGGAGTCTGGCCTATGAGGACATCAAGGACACCATCAGCATTATGTTTTCCAGTGAGGTCGTTATGATGGTACTCACGAGCCTGATTTTCTTTGGAATTTATATTGTTTCATAGTGAGGAAAAGAATGAATAAACATGGTGGATATCGAGGCGACAAAAAAGATGTGCTGGATTTCAGCATTAACATTAACCCGCTGGGGATGCCGGAGGGACTGAGAAAAAGGCTGGAAGCAGCTCTGGGTGACCTCGGCAGATACCCGGAGATCACCGGCGAGACAGCCCGGAATAAAATCGCGGAGGACATTGGCACCGCCCCGGAAAACGTGATTCTGGGGAATGGCGCCATTGAGCTGATCTATCTCTTTGCCAGAGGCGTTCACCCGGAGCGGACGCTCATTCCAGTGCCCACCTTTAACGAGTACCGCCGGGCACTCAGCATGAACGGGTGCGGCGAAATCCGCGAGCTTACGTTATCCCCAGAGGATGATTTTGAGCTGGACCCCGAAAGGCTTGTCCGGCTGGCAGAGGAATGCCGTCCGGAGGCAGTGTATCTCTGCAATCCGACCAACCCGACAGGGCGCCTTTACAGCAAAACCTTTATCAAGGAGCTCATGGACCGGATGGACCCTGAAATTATCTGGTTCATTGACGAGTCCTTTATCGAATTTTCAGGCATCGAAACCTGTCTGGAATATGTAAATCACACCGACCGCCATCTTTTCCTGCTGCGTTCCCTGACCAAATTCTTCGGGGTGCCGGGACTGCGGATCGGCTACGGCGTCGGCTCACCAGAGCTTATCCAGGCCATGGAGGCTTACAAAGAGCCGTGGACCATCAATACCCTGGCGATGGAAGCCGCCATGTGTATCTACGATGACAAAACCTATATGCAGCGAACGCGGGACTACATTCAGACAGAGCGGCAGCGTGTTTTCGACGCCCTGTCCGGTCTGCCTGGTCTGAAGGTGTATCCGAGCGGCGCGGATTTCCATCTTTATAAGGTAGGGGGAAGAAGCGCGCAGACACTTCAGAAGGAGCTGCTTGAGCAGCGTATCAATATCCGGACCTGTGAGGATTTTGCGGGACTGGAAACCCAGTTTTTCAGAGCAGCCATCAAGCGGCGTGAGGATAACGACCGTCTGATCGCAGCTTTAAATAATATTTTAAGGGGATAAAAGAAAATGGGAAGCTTAGTATTTGTAACCGGCGGCGCCCGAAGCGGCAAAAGCAGTTTTGCGGAAAAGGCGGTCAAGGAAGTGGGCGGCAGGGTCGCCTACATTGCCACAGCCATTGCCTTTGATGACGGCATGAAGGACCGGATACGAAGACATCAGGAACAGCGTCCGTCAGAGTGGGCAACCATTGAACGCTATAAGGATTATGAAGTCATGGCGGAGGACCCGGCCTTTCAGGAGGCCGACGTCATTCTGTTTGACTGCCTGACCGTTATGATCACCAACAACATGCTGGATTACGATGTGGATTATGACCACTGCGGCATGGATACCATCGCAGAGGTTGAGGATAAGATCGGGGAACAGGTTAAAACCCTGCTGGAGGTGTGCAGAGACAAGCATTTGTTCATGGTCTCAAACGAAGTGGGGCTGGGGCTTGTGCCCTCCTATAAGCTCGGCAATTACTTCAGAGATATTTCCGGAAGGATGAATCAGTACGTGGCCTGCCGCGCCGATGAGGTCTACTTTACCGTTTCAGGGATTCCAATGAAATTGAAATAAAAGACCTGGATTTTTGTCATTCAGGAATTGTAATCAAACCGGGAATGCGATATAATATTTTGAGCAAAACAGGAACAGAAGGAGAAAACGATGAGTTTATACGAAGAATGGAAAGAGGTCTCAGACATTGATCCTGAGGAGGATGAAAAAGGCTATAAAGCGCTTTGGAATGAATATCTGACTAAGGAAACGGCTTTTTATGAAGATATCCTGGGTAAAAAACAGGATGTTGTAGAGGGAACCATCTGTGAGCTGGCAGAAAAATACGACGTCACACCCGTGATGATGGCCGGATTTATGGACGGCATCAGCGAGAGCCTGAAATCAGGTCTGGATAACCTTGAAGAGCTGGAAGCCGATACCCAGGTGCGCCTGGAAATTGACTTTGAAAAGCTGTACTACAACATGGTAGGCGTACCGGCCCAATGGCTCTACGAGCTGCCGCAGTGGGATGATATCCTGACAGCCCAGAGAAAACGGGAATTGATGAAAGCCTCCAGAGAAAGAAACACCGTTGTTAAAAAAGAAAAAATCGGACGTAATGACCCATGCCCATGCGGCAGCGGTAAAAAATATAAAAAATGCTGCGGCAGAAACGCGTAAGCATAAGGCCCCGGGATGTAACTTTTCATTACATCCCGGTGAAAGTTATAATTTATTCTGATAATCCTCCAGCATATGAAAGATTCCACTCACGATGACAGAGTCGTTGTCAATTTGGTATAAAAGTAAATAATGATGGTTTTCAAGATTTATCTTGTGGTAGCCTTTTTCTGCTAAATAAGGATCACTGCACAACGGCATAGAGCCTCCCATATATTCGAGCTTCTCATATGCTCTTAAAACATCATCCAAAATGCCTCTTGCTGTATCTTTGTTTTTATACTGCGTTAAAATATACTGAATGATATTATCAAGCTGTTCGTCGGCCCGGTCTGTGACAATCACCCTATAGGTCATATTTCTTCCTTAACGCAGTCAAAGCTTCTCTGGCATCTTTTACTTTGCCCTCTTGGATTTGTTTTTCGGAAATTTCAAGCTCACGAATTATTTTTTCACGGTGATACTGCGCTTCATAAGTCTCCATACTCATCAGCACCATATCGCCGTATCCATTTTTAGTGATAAAGATTGGTTCATCGACAGCGTGGCATAATTCGGAAACCTCTGAAGTATTTTTTAAATCTTTGATTGGAATAATCTGTGGCATATTGTCATCCCCTTTCTATGGGATAATTATACCATAATTTATCCAACGATTCAAATTTTTACCCGGGGCGTCACTTTTCGTTACGTCCCGGGGTTTTTATGATCACACAAACGCGTTCATCAGCGCGGTGATGCTTTCTAAATCTGTCTCTCTGTCCACCAGTGCAGGGCCTGCGGACAGCACGGAGTGGGTTTCGGCAAAGGCAGGGTGGTTATTTTCATAGAAAACGCCGATGGGAATCCGCTCGCTGTTGGTCAGGGCCAGCTCCAGGGCGGCCATGCGGTCGTCTGTGGGGTGGCTTTCGTCCAGGATATCCACATGTTCTTTATAATATTTAAAGGTATTGACCTTATTGAAGCTGACACAGGGCTGAAGAATGTCTAAAAGAGCGTAGCCCTTGTGGCGGATGGCGCGCTTCATCATTTCGGCCAGATGCTCCTTATCGCCGCTGAAGCTGCGGGCCACAAAGGTGGCGCCTGCGGTCAGGGCAATGGCCAGCGGGTTGAAGGGGGTATTGAGGTTGCATACCTTGTTGACGCTGTGCTCGGTACAGGCATCTGTGGTGGGGGAAATCTGCCCTTTGGTCAGGCCGTAGATACGGTTGTCATGGACAAAATGGGTGATATCCACATTTCGGCGGATGGCGTGGAGAAAGTGGTTGCCGCCCTCGCCGTAGGAGTCGCCGTCGCCAGTGTCGATGATGATGGTCAGATCGTCATTGGCCATTTTTGCGGCCTGTGCTGCGGGAAGGGAGCGGCCATGCAGCCCGCAGAAGGAATTGGCGTTCAGGTACTGTGGTGTCTTGGCAGCCTGGCCGATGCCGGCGGCCAGGAGCACCTGGTCATTGGGCAGATCCAGGTCTTCCAGGACGCTTTTTAAGGTGTCGAGGATCATAAAGTTGCCGCAGCCGGGGCACCAGGCGGTTTCGTGCTTGATATAGGTACTCATTTGTTTTCTCCCTTCATGACAGCGTCGGCAATCTCTTCGCCGGAGAGCTGGCGGCCGTCGTATTTTAATACGGAAGCGTCACAGCGCAGCAGGGCCTTTTCACGGAGAAGGGCGGCCAGCTGGCCGGTGGCGTTCTGTTCCACGTTGATGATGGTTTCTGCCTGTTCGGCAAAGCCGCGCAGCACCTGCAGCGGCAGCGGGAAAACATCGCCGAAAACCAGGGCGCCGTAGCCGGAAGGCGTTTTTTCGTTGAGGATTTCCACGGCTTCCTTAAGCGGCCCCCACATGGAGCCAAAACCGATGAGCAGGGTCTTAAAGTCCTTATCGCCCAGGAAGTCGGGCTCCTCGAGCTCATAGCGCAGGGCGGCCATTTTTCGGGCGCGTTTTTCGACCATGGCGTCGCGCATTTCGGCGGATTCGGTGATGTAGCCCATTTCGTCGTGTTCGTCACTGTCGGTGGTGACAATGGCTTTGGTTTTGCCGGGGATGAGCCGCGGTGAGATACCGCTTTCGGTGATCTGGTAGCGGCGGTAATCCTCGGGCGCGCCGGTCAGGGTGGCGCCCACAGGCTCTATTTCCAGCGCGTTCAGATCAAAGGGGAGGATGGTGGCTGTGGCGTCGGCCAGGTACTGGTCGCTCAATAAAATCACAGGCATCTGGTACTTTTCGGCCAGGTTAAAGGCGCGTACGGTCTGGTAAAAGGCGTCCTCCTGGTTTTTGACGGCAATGACCATGTGCGGAAAATCGCCGGCGCCGGCGGCAATGGCGAAGCGCAGATCAGCCTGCTCGGTGCGGGTTGGCAGCCCGGTGGCCGGGCCGGGGCGCTGAATATCGCCGATGACCAATGGGATTTCGGCAATGCCGCAGAAGCCGACAGCCTCGGTCATTAACGCGAAGCCGCCGCCCACGGAGGCGGTCATGGCGCGCGCACCGGCGTAGGAGGCGCCGATGGCCATGTTTACGGCTGCGATCTCATCCTCTGCCTGTTCCACCACCACGCCGGTCGTCGCACTGGTATCGGCGAGGTAGTTGAGAATGGAGGTGGAGGGGGACATGGGATAAGCGGAATAGAACCGGAGACCTGCGGCCAGCGCGCCCAGGGAGATGGCGTCATTGCCGCTCAGCAGCAGGTAATCGCTGTAGCTTGAGGGCAGGTGTTTATAGCGCGCCTCTGCGCTGTCGTAACCGAACAGAAGCCCCTGGCGGTTCATCTCCAGAAATGCGGGCTTGATGGAATCCTCCAAAACGGATTCGGCGGATTCTAAGGTTTCGCCGAAGAGCCTGAGCACTGCGCCCATGGCGATGACGCCGGCAACCTTCGGGTTGCCGAGTTCGCTGGCTTTTTTGCGCATATCAATTTTTAATGCGTGGGGATGATCGGTTTTCAGGCCGATGTCGCACAGGATAAAGCCGCCGTCCACCAGCTTGTCCTGGTGTCTGGAAATGGTCTCCTCGTCCATGGCAACAATGCCGTTTACTTTGAGGGAATGTGAGGTGATGGGCGTCTTGCCAAAGCGGACTAAGGTGAAATTGTGGCCGCCCCGGATACGGGACATGAAATCACGGGCCGAAAAGACAAAATAGCCGGACTTTTTCAAAACTTTTTCGAGCACAGCCACCATGGTGTCAATACCGTCACCGGCTGCGCCGCCAACCAATAAATTGTACATGGAAATTTTCCTTTCTGGATACTCATAGAATACTATACTTATACCCAGAAAAGAAAAAAGAAAAAGCCCGCGGAATTCATTGTGGGCTTTCAAAGTGTAAATAAAGGTTATCATAGAGAGGTAAAGTGTTAATAAGAGGCCAGTAAATGGAGAATGGAGAATGCAGAATTATCTGTGAATCACTCACAGGTCTTTTCAGTGATCTCCCCCTCGGGCGCCTTTTTGCGCAGGAAGGAGAGCTTGGTTTCTGAGACGATGATGGCAATGAAAATCAGGACAAAGCCGATGATCAGCTTGGGCGTCAGGGCTTCGCCGTAAAAGATGACGGAGAAAAAAACCCCGAAAACGGATTCCAGGCTCAGGATGATGGCAGCGGCAGAGGGGTGGGTGTATTTCTGCCCGACGTTCTGGAGCAGCAGGGCCACCGCGGTGGCAAACACCGCCAGAAACAGAAGGCCGAGGACGCTGTCGAGGGTCCATACTGCGGGCAGGGACTCGGTGGCAAAGCCGACGATCCAGGCAAAGATGGCCGCGTAGCCAAACTGCAGGATGGTGATGAGGATGGGGTCACGGTCACGGCCCAGCTTGGCAACGGCGACCATGTGCGCCGCAAAGCACAGCCCGCCCAGCAGGGTAAAGGCATCGCCAAAACCAATGGTAAAGCCCTCGGTCAGGGAGACCAGGCCAATGCCCACAATGCAGATAATGGCAGCCAGGTAGTTGTAAATATCGGGTTTTGACTTATCCACCGCCCAGAATAAAAAGGGCACGATAATGCAGTAAATCGCGGTTAAAAAGGCATTTTTCCCGGGGGTGGTATCGGTGATGCCGATGGTCTGGAGGCTGTAGGCGGCAAAGAGGCAGAAGCCGATGACGGCGCCGCTTATGAAATAGCCCTTGTCCAGAAGCTTAAGCTTTTTGCGGAAAATAACCGCCAGCAGAATACAGCCGATGGTAAAGCGGAAGCCCAGCAGCATGTGGGGTGTAAAAATATCCACGGTATTTTTAACCACAAAGAAAGAGCTCCCCCAGATGATGGCAGCGCCGAACAGAGCGCATTTTGCCAGAAGTTTCATTTTTTTTGAGTGTTCCATAGCATTTCCCTTCGCGTATATTTATACAGTTATTCCTTAACATTATACATGATAAATTTGGACAAGTAAAGGGAAGGCCTATACAAAAAACACGCGTTATATTATAATAAGGTTAAGAAAAAACAGAGGAGAAGATCATGGCATATTTAGCGTTATACAGACGGTACCGCCCGCAGGATTTCGACAGTGTTGTGGGACAGGAATACGTTACGCGCATTTTAAAAAATCAAATATTATCGGGCCGTGTGGGGCATGCCTATTTGTTCTCTGGAATCCGGGGAACAGGTAAGACATCCATCGCCAAGATATTTGCCCGGGCTATCAACTGTGAACACAATGAGGACGGCAACCCCTGCAACGCCTGCGACACCTGCCTGAACATCGAAAAGCCGGGCGTGATGGACATCATCGAAATTGACGGTGCGTCCAACCGCGGGGTTGATGAAATACGGGAAATCCGTGAGAAGGTGAAATATCCACCCACAATGGGTAAGTATAAGGTATACATCATTGATGAAGTGCACATGCTCACAAAGGAAGCCTTTAACGCGCTGTTAAAAACCCTTGAGGAGCCGCCAGAGCACATTGTCTTTATTTTAGCTACCACGGAGCCCAACAAGCTCCCGATGACGATTTTGTCCAGGTGCCAGCGCTTTGACATCAAGCCGATCTCCAAGGAGCTGATCGCCGGGCAGATTGCGCACATTCTGGACGACATTGGTGTGTCCATGGACCGGGAAGCCATTGATTTTATTGCTTACCGGGGGGACAGCTCCATGCGTGACGCGCTGAGCCTGCTGGATCAGGTCATTGATATCCGAGAGGCGGATAAAACCATCACCTATGAGGATGTGCTGGCCTTTATGGGCATGGTGGATGAAGATCAGATTGCCGGGCTGGTGCAGGATGTGCTGGCCGGCGACAAGGGCGGCGTGCTGCTGAAATTTAAGGCGATGCGCGAAGCCGGCCGCGACAGCGGGCTGGTGTTTGGCCAGCTGATCGACTACCTGCGCAAAGTGCTCATCGTCAAAACCACCGGTGCTGCCAGCCAGGAGATACTGGGCATTACCGAGAGCGCCTGCCAGGCCCTGGCTGCTGTGGGGCAGGATGTGCCGGACCAGCGTTTTTACAGCATGATTGATTTCCTTATTGAGGAGAAGAATAAGCTGCGCTACAGCGGGCTGGCTGCTGTCATTGTGGAGATGGCGCTTCTGAAGCTCTGCGATCCGGACAGCCTGGTAAAAACCGTGGTGCAGGAGCAGCCTGAAAGACCGGCTGGGCAGCAGGGGCGGCAGATAGGCGCAGGGCAGGGAATGCCGCCGAGACAGGCGCAGGCAGCGCCCCAGCATACGGATAACGCGGTAAAAAGCCGCGCTCAGGAAATGCAGGCGGCCGTCCGGGAACCGGCAGCTGTCCCAGCCGCAAAGGAGCCGGCGGCACCGTCTGTTTCCCGCGCGGACATGGCGGCACAGGAAACGCCTTCGGCAGCGGTGAGAACTGCCGAGGGCGGCGTCAATACCGATAACCTGTACACAGGGCTGGTCCGGAGCTGCCAGAAGCAGAAGCAGATGCTGGTCAGACCGCTGATGTGCTGTAAGCTGGCGCACAAGGGGGATAAAAAGCTGGTGCTCCGGTTTACTGCGGACAAGGACGGCCAGGCGGCAATGGGCATGTTAAAGCTGCCGGTTATGTTTGAGTTTGTGAAAAAGACGCTGTGCGAACTGGGGGGGGACCAGTATGTGCTGGATCTTGAGCTTGTGGAAAAAAATTATGATGAGATGTCGATCCTCGAAAAGACAAAATCCATCATCAACGACGACAGCGTGGAGGTCGTTGAGGTAAAAGGATAGGCACGTTTCAGAAATTATGTAAAATATCTTTCTGCTTTTATTAAATGTAAAAATTTATATGGAAATATTAAAATTTAATGATATAATATTTTGGTCTAAAACGATAAAAATTTTTAGGAGGTAAAAATGGGTCGTGGTAGAAGAATGCCCGGAGGAATGCCAGGAGGCATGCCGGGAAACAAGAATAATATGATGAAACAAATCCAGAAAATGCAGGACGAAATGTTGAAAGCCCAGGCAGAGCTGGAAGAGAAAGAAGTGGAAGCCACCGCTGGCGGCGGCGCTGTCAAAGTGACTGTTTCAGGGAAGAAGATGATTACATCTGTAAAAATAGATCCTGATGTTATAGATGAAGACGATGTTGAAATGCTGGAAGACCTGATCATGGCAGCCTGCAACGAAGCGCTGTCAAAGGTAGAAGAAATGACCGAAAGCCAGATGGGCAAACTGACCGGCGGTATTCCAGGGTTATTTTAAGCTTAAACAGCAGAATATGAGGTGAACTATGGGTTTTTATCCAAAGGCCATTGAGAGATTAGTTACTGAACTTGGAAAGCTTCCGGGTATTGGAGAAAAAACCGCTCAGCGGCTGGCCTTTCATCTGATTGATGCTCCGGCAGAAGAGATTGAAGGTCTGTCAAACGCCTTGTTAAATGTAAAAGATAAAATTCGGCTGTGTCCGGAGTGCTTCAGCATCACCGACGGTGACCGCTGTGATGTGTGCGCAGACCCCAACCGGAACCGCAGGGTGATCTGCGTGGTGCAGAGCACAAAGGATATTTTCGCCATTGAAAAGACCAGAGAGTACAACGGCCTTTACCATGTGCTGCACGGCGTTATCTCGCCCCTTGAAGGCATTGGGCCGCAGGACATCAAGGCAAAGGAGCTGCTTCTGCGCATTGGTGAAAATGACATCGAGGAAGTCATCATGGCCACAAACCCCACCCCGGAGGGTGAGGCCACCGCCATGTACCTGGGCAACCTCATCAGTCCCCTGGGCGTTAAGGTTACCCGCCTGGCCAAGGGCATTCCCATCGGTGCCGATGTGGAATACATTGACGAAATCACACTGATAAAAGCATTTGAAGGTAGAAATACGATTTAGAGAATCTTTATAGAAAGTGGAGGATATTTTCATGTTAAAAGAAGGAATTATTGCGTCCCCTGGTATTGCCATTGCAAAGGCATTTGTATATGACAAGGTTGAAGTGGAAGTTGCCGAGAAAAAAGTTGGCGATCCAGCGGCTGAGGTTGCCCGCCTTCAGGATGCCCTTGGAAAGAGTAAGGAACAGATTTTAAAAATCAAAGAAAAAGCAGCCCGTGACCTGGGTGAGGAAGAAGCAGAAATCTTTGAAGCCCATGCCATGGTTCTGGATGACCCTGAATTTGTGGACAGCATCACGGCTGAGATTAACACAAACGGCGTCAATGCGGAGTTTGCGGTAAAAACCGTCACCGACCGCTTTTTTGAAATGTTTGACATGATGGACGATCCTTATTTCAGCGCCCGCGCCGCAGATATCCGCGATGTCGGAACCCGCGTGCTCAACAATGTTATGGGGGTTGAAAATGTGGACATCTCCTGCCTGGATGAAGACACCATCATCGTAGCCGATGACCTGGCGCCGTCCGATACCGCTCAGATGGATAAGGCGCGGGTCAAGGGCTTTGCCACCAACATCGGCAGCCGCACCTCACACACTGCCATCATGGCGAGAAGCCTGGAAATCCCGGCGGTTCTGGGCTTGGGCGACATTACCGCCGCTGTTAAAAACGGCGACACCGTTGTGGTTGACGGCTTAAAGGGACAGGCGGTGATCAATCCGACCGACGACGAGCTGGCCGCTTATCAAAAACAGCAGGAAGACTATCAGGCGTACATCAGAGAACTGGCTGAGCTTAAGGAGCTGGAAGCTGTGACCACCGACGGGCACAAGGTAGATCTGGTCGGCAACATCGGCTCTCCGAACGATACCGACGGCGTGCACAAGAACGGCGGACGCGGTGTCGGCCTGTACCGTACGGAGTTCTTATACATGAACAGCGACACCATGCCGGATGAAGAAAAACAGTACGAGGCTTACAAGGCTGTGGTCGAATCCTTTGACGGCGATCCGGTCATCATCCGCACACTGGATATCGGCGGGGACAAAAAGCTGCCGTATCTGCCTCTGGAAGAGGAAATGAACCCGTTCCTGGGCTTCCGCGCCATCCGCTTATGCTTCCGCGAGGTGGACATGTTCAAGACGCAGCTGAGAGCGATTCTGAGAGCCTCTGCCTTTGGAAATGCGCTGATCATGTTCCCGATGATCTCCGGCGTATCCGAAGTACGCCAGGCTAAAGGCATTCTGGCAGAATGTATGAAGGAGCTGGACGAAAAGGGACAGGCTTATGACAAAAATATCCGCGTCGGTGTCATGATCGAAATCCCGTCGGCAGCGGTGACCTCAGACATCATTGCCAGGGAGGTGGATTTCTTCAGCATCGGCACCAATGACCTCTGCCAGTATACCCTTGCGGTAGACCGTATGAATCAGGAGGTTTCCTACCTGTACAATCCGCTGCATCCGGCAATCCTGCGCCTGGTCAAGACTGTGATCGACGCTTCCCACGCCCGTGATGGTCTGTTTACCGGTATGTGCGGCGAAATGGCCGGCGACCCGATGGCAACGCTGATCCTTCTGGGACTGGGCATGGACGAGTTCTCCATGAGCGCCTCCTCCATTCCGCAGGTTAAGAAGATCATCCGCAGTGTCAGCTATGAAGACGCAAAGGCCATTGCAGAAAAAGCCCTGAACCTGGAAACGGGCGAAGAAGTCAGAGAAATGGTTCAGGCAAAAATTGACGAATTAGGCATTAAAATCGTTTAGTAAGGTGGTGAGTTAAGAAATGGTCAATAAGGTCGTAACCATTACCAACGCTACCGGCCTGCATGCAAGACCGGCATCCATGTTTGTACAGACCGCTGGTAAGTACAAAGCAAAAATTGAAGTGGTCAAGGGCGACGCACGCTTAAATGCCAAAAGCATCATGGGGATTATGTCCGGCGGCATCGCACAGGGAACCACGGTCACCATCGAAGCCGACGGCGAGGACGAACAGGAAGCCCTGGCCGCACTGGTCGAGCTGGTGCACAGTAATTTTGGCGAGAAGTAATTAAAAAAAGTAAAGAAATTTTCAATAATACCTCAAAGGGCTGTTCAATTTAAGCTTTTTGGGGTATTATTATATTATTGATAAAAACGATTTAAAACCAGGAGGACAAAGAATATGAGTTGTAACAAAGGTTATTTTGTAGGCGGATTGTTCGTCGGAACAATCATTGGTGGTGCTTTAGGTATTCTGCTTGCCCCAAGCTCTGGCGAAGAAACACGCCGTAAAATTAAAGACGGTGCGCAGGACACTTTTGGTGACGCTTATGACCAGGCTGTGGAATATGGTGAAAACCTGAAGGAACAGCTGCAGGACATGACCGATTCTGTAACCGATAAGGTAAACCAGTACAAAAACCAGATTGAAAATAAAATCCAGGAAATCCAGGATGAAGTGAACCAGGATATCGAAGAATTAAACGAAGAACTGGAAGCCCTCCAGAAGGAAGACGGCGAAGCGGTTGCCGATGCGGCCAAAGACACCGTTGACGCGGCTAAGGATGCAGTGGACGACGCCAAGGACGTCGCCTCTGACGCAGCGGACAAGGCCTCTGACGCCATCGACAGTGTTAAAGACGCCGCCAAAGACGTTGTAAAGAACTAGGACTGGTATCCGTTAAATGATGACACTGAGTTTTAGTATCTGGGAGCTGGCAGTCCTGATTATTGCCATTGCCTTTGTGTTCGGGACGGTTTATCTGATTAAGGTTTTTAAAAACCTGGGTGCGACCCTGGAAACCACAGCCAAGCTGATGGACGAAAACCGCGCACAGATCCACAACATTATGGACAATGTGGACAGCATTACGCAGAATGCCGATGACATGACGAACAAGGCCAACGATATGCTGGGCGGCGTGGAGGATTCTGTCAGCCATCTGAAATCGGATGTGGTGGACCCTTTAGTCGGCGCTTTTGCCAAAATCGCCAAGGTGATGCAGGTCATCAGCAAGGGTGAGGCACGCGCGGCGAATAAGAAGGAAAAAAAGATTAAAAAAGTTTGATGAAATAAAAAGAGAACCCCGGGATGTAACGTTTTGGTACAGCCCGGGGTTTTTTATCGTTTAAAACGGTTGATTTTTTCAAACTGGTAGTTCCGGTAATTCGCGACAATCTCTTTGTACGCCGATTTGGAAATCGCGATTCTTTCGCCGTTACTCATGATAAAGTCGCGATTCTCCATAAAATCGACCTCATCCAGATTGACCATGCAGTTGCGGTAACAGCAGATAAAATTGGAGTAGGGCAGGAGCATTTCAGAAAAGGCCTTAAAAGGCATGTAGGTTTTGACGGTTCCTGTTTTGGTATAGATGTAGATATAATGATTGGAGTAATCGGTATAAAGAATGTTGCGGATCAGAATTTTGATGATTCTGCGGCTTTGCTTCACTTCGATAAAATGGTTTTTCTCAAGGATAAAGGCGCCGCAGCGCTGCATGGTTTCAAAAAAGGTGTTATAATCATAGGGCTTGATGAGGTAGTCGGCTGCGCGTACCTTGTAACCCGCCAGCGCGTGGGTGTGCTCGGTGCTGGTGGTTGAGAAAATCAGGATGCAGTCCCTGTCGGTCTCCCGTATTTTTTTGGCCAGCTCAATGCCGTTCATACCGTCCATATAAATATCCACAAAGATCAGGTCGTAGACCTGTGGGATAAAACAGGCCAGAAAGTCACGGGCACTTTCAAAATTTTTAATATTTGCGAGTGTTTCGTTTTCATCACAATACTGCTTCAGATAATCGCAGAGAAGCAGACCGTCCTCTTTTAAATCATCGATAATGGCAATGTTCAAATTGCTGCCTCCTCCCTTTATGTAAAGCAGCCGTGTCATAAGCTTTCGCCTGAAGGCTGCTGGACGGACTCCAGTTCCAGCAGAATCAGAACCTTGTAGGTGTTCTCTTCAATTTCCCTGCGGAGCGTGCCGTTATATTTTTTTACGATGCTGTCAATGGATAAAAGCCCGATGCCCCCCTCCTGGGTGGCGCTTGTGATGCGCTTGGAGGAAAGGCAGTTTCCGTTTTTATCGTACTGAATTTCGTGGTCAAAGCTGTTTTCGACCATCATACAGAAGTCTCTTTTGCTGGTAAAACTGGCGGTGACATGGACAAAACGCGCGCCGCTCTGCTGTCGCTCACAGGCCTCGACCGCGTTTTCGATCAGGTTGCCGAGGATAACACACAGGTCGTTTTCGGAATCGGGCAGAGCGTCCGGAATCAGCAGGGTACTGGAAACCTCAGCGCCGCACAGCCTTGCGCGCTCAAAAAAATGGCAGGCGATGGCATTGATGGCGCAGTTATCGCAGAGGATGACACGCTCATCCGGCGCCGCCTCGCTCGTAATCTTTCTCAGGTATCCCCGCGCGCCGTCGGTATCGTTCTTTTCAAGATAGCCCTCCAGTCCCATCAGATGGTGGCGCATGTCATGGCGGAGCTTAGAGGTGGCTTCAATATCCCTCTTTATGCGCCGATACTGGTCTTTTTCCTTTTCCACAAGGCGGGACGCCAGCTCAAGCTGCGCGTGATCCCTGGTCAGCTGGAGGATTTCAAGCGCCATCCGGATCACCAGGATATTGACCGCAAAGATGCCGATGACCCAGGCGATGGAAACCAGAATGCTGAGCTGTGTGAGCTCTTCCGGAAAGGCCTGTCTCTGGAAAACCTTCATGGTCGTGACGAGGTAGAAAGCAAAGGGAACGCCCCAGAGATAGTTCCAGAATACCGCGGGCATACCGGAGGCGGCCTCAATGAGCCGCTTGATAAACCGCTTCACAAAGAAAACCATGAGCGGCAGGGTGAAGGCCAGTACAAACGCATAGCATAAAAGAAAGCGGCTGCTGGCACTGATGGCTGTGAGGGATGCGGGCAGTGCGCCTGCAAGGATATTGCTGAAAAAAGAAACAATATGCACATAGCTCTCAAGCACGAAAAAGGCAAAGGCCGTTTCATAAAGGGATGGATGAAAAACCAGATGGTAGTAAATAAAGATCAGTGCGATCAGAAAGGGTTCTGAGAGCAGCACAGTCGCATGGAGGATGGTAACCGCTTTATCCAGAATAACACTGATGATCACTGCCGCCGCTGTCAGCAGGATTTCTCTTTTGTCGGACAGCCGCAGCTTTTTGTTAAACACGCTAAAGCCCAGGCCTGCCATAACGGCAAAGGGAAGGGCGACATTATAAAATAAGTACATAAATACCTCTTATGATTTTGTTCTGTTCAGTTCTGGCAGACGGCTTATTTTTCGAGCCAGAGCCTGGTAGTCATAAATTCCGGTTGACTGGGCCACCCCGAACAGAGCGCGTTTGTCAAGGATGTCCGCGGTGCTGTGAAGGCGGAACTGCTCATTCTCTGCCAGACTGTGTACAGGCCGCGCCAGCTTTTTGTAAAGCCTCACAATGTAATGGTCCCGCGCCGCCTCGTAGTCAAAGCGGTCCGGCAGGGCTATCCACAGTGGCTCAGAGCTGCATCCGTCAAGGATGCGGGTGACCGCTTCGCGGTTATCGACAACCGGCACCATGCGGAGCTCACCCGGCATTTCCAGCCGGATAAAGTACTGATGATTAAAACGCACCAGACAGTTCTTTTTCAGATGGACAAGCTCATGACCGACCAGCCCGGTGGACATGCAGAATAGGCGCAGTGTACTGGGGCTTGGGCTCTGGATATAGGGTGAATCCAGTAAAAAACACTGCCGCGCCTCGCCGTAGAGCTTTGCCAGTGCGCTGGCGTCCACCATGCGGGTGTTTTTACTGAGCTTTGCCCGGCTTTGTAGCCACGGCGCTACGTAAGCTCTCGCCTCTGCCAGTGTGGTACATTCGTGATTTTCAGCAATCCACCTAATAAAGCTGACGCAGTGGAGCCGATAGGTGCGGTAGGTATTGCGGGCACCCTGAGGATTCATCCGTTTTTTTAAAATATTTTCCATTTCCTTTATGAGTGCTTCAAAGTTTTCAGATCGGTTCATTTGATTTTGATTTACTCCATTCTCTATAAAAAGTATACGTTAGCCCTGAATTGAGTTCAACCCGCATAACGGTAAAATAAGATTTATTTCAGTAAAAATAGACGATTTCGGTAAAAACAGAACGATTTTGGTAGAGAAAAGGCCGTTTTACACGCTGGCTAGGAGATATTTTATCTTTACCATTGTGGAAAGAACATTACTGTTATATACGTTGAGGAAAAAGAATTGAATTGCTATAATAAAGTTATAATTACAAAGG
>CAUEUD010000010.1 GCA_959020865.1 Eubacterium limosum
GCAAAAGCCGTATCCACAGAGATACGGCTTTTAATTTTGCTTTTTCAGTCCCATTTCTCAAAGGCTCTTATTTTTTCAGCCAGGACTTTTATGTATTTTTCGCCGATCGCGCTTAAGCTGTGCTCGTTTCTGAGAATATATCCGGCGTGGAGCCGCTGGTCATTATCCAAAAGACGGATAGCCCTTACTTCGCTCATGTTGGAATGCATACGGTCAGCGTCGCTGTTGGTCAGGTCCGGACCGATACTGAAACAGTTTGTGCCGCGAACCAGGGCAATTTTGGAGCAGCGGTCAATCACATGGATATTTTTATCCCAGATTTCATTGAACAGGATCTCCTCCGAGAAATGCATCATGCTGTCCTCCCCCTGGTCGTAAGTCACAAAAGGGTACTCTCTGAGCATATCCAGCGTCAGGGATGTATTGCCGCTCAAGGGGTGTTTTTTCCGCAGGAAAACATAGGTGGTGAGCTGTCCCAGCTCATAAAAGCTCAAATTGCTGGAATCAAGGAGCTTTTGCATGGTGTTGAGATAATGCTCGTTGATACACAGGATGCCAAGCTCACTGCGCCTGGACGCCACATCGTGTATGACCTCATGGGTCGGGCACTCGCGGATGGCAATGTCATAATGCCTGAGCTCAAGATCCTCGATAATCTGTATAAAAGACATGACCGAGAAGGGAAGCCGCTGAGTGGAAACGGAAAAACGCATGGGCACTGTTTTCCGATGCTTGTACCGCCTTTCAAGATACTCACTTTGCTCAACAATATCCTTGGCGTGGTTTAAGAAGTCCTGTCCCTCAAAGGTGACCTCAATGCCACGGTTGTTTCGTTTGAAAATTGAGATGCCCAGCTGCTGTTCTACCTCACGAACCGCGGTGGAGAGCGTTGACTGTGAGACAAAAAGAGATTTGGCGGCAGCGGAGATCGAGTGGTGCTTTGCGATCTCGACAATGTATTTCATATTCTGCATAGAGATCATATTGATACGATTCCTTTCCTCTGTTTTAATTATACTATCAAAAAATACGATAGCTGGCAATCAAAAATTGAGTTAATTGCAGTGGTTGTGAATTATCAGATATCGTGATATAATATAGCAAAATTACATAGAAGACTTGTTGCATGAAAACCGGTGAGAATCCGGTACGGTGCCGCCACTGTAAGGGGGAGCCGCTGTAAGTTTTATCAACACTGGAGAGCAATCTCTGGGAAGTTGTTACAGCTGGCAATGAACCCAAGTCAGGATACTTCAACATTTCTTGTTTATACCTAACCTAACGGATCATTGGGAGAGGGTGTTGCTTGTGTTGAGGAACTCTTCTGATGAATCGGTCAGAAGAGTTTTTTTAATGGGAGAAATACTCCGGCATTTAGCGGAAACCGTTATGTGAAACGGGACTATTGTATCATTGGCCGAAAAGGACACCAGTATTTAAAACAGTTTTTTATGTAATCTAAAATAAAGGAGTTTAAAATGAAAAAAACATGGTTAAAAGCAGCAGGCCTGTGTCTGGCTGTCAGTTTGATTTTTGGAGGCTGCGCCAGCAGCGGAAATACCGCAGAAAATGCAGCCAAAGCGAAGGCGCGTGTCATAACCGATGAGGGCGGTAATCAGGTAGAGCTGCCGGAAAAGATCACCAAGGTGGCCATTACCCCGATTCCGTGGGCATCGGCAGTGTGGACGATTGACGGGGGAAGCGGCCGGATTGTGTCCATTAACCCCAGCGCGATGGCCCAGTATAAAAAGAGCTTTATGACTAAGCTGGCGCCGGAATTTGCGGATATTTCCACAGGGGAAATCTCCCAGGATTTTTCCATTAACATCGAAGAGCTTATGAAGCTTTCACCAGAGGTGGCATTTATCTGGAATGACCAGGAGGCTGAGGCCGAAAAGCTGAAAGCTGTTGGCATTACCCCTGTGATGCTGAACTACGCCGAAAACCTTGAGAACCTGAAAAAGGACTTAGCCCTGGTGGGTAAGGTTCTGGACAAGGAGGATTTTACTCAAGAGCTCATCGATTACCACAATGATACCGAGACATATTTCACCAATAAAAAAGATATGACTGCTGCGGCAGATCAAAAGAGCGTTCTCTATCTGCAGAATAATAAGCTGAGCGTCGCCGGGTCCAAAAATATTAACAACTACCTCCTTGAGCTGACAGGCGGACGCAATGTTGCCGCTGGCTTAGAGAAAAAGTGGGCAGAGGTCAATATGGAGCAGATCATGGAATGGAACCCTGAGATTATATATCTCTCAAATTTTGACGACACCATGCCTGAGGATTTATATGAAAACATAATTGAGGGCCAGGACTGGAGCAATATCGACGCAGTCAAAAACCACCGTGTTTACAAAACCCCGGTAGGGACTCTGCGCTGGGATGCCCCCTGTGTGGAAACACCGCTGATGCTTAAGTGGATGGGCAGCATCCAGCAGCCTGAAATCTTTTCGGACTATGATATTCGGAGCGACATTAAAGATTTCTACAAAAAGTTTTTTAATCACGATTTAACCGACGAAGAAATAGACACCATTTATAATGTAAAAGTAAACCAGTAAAGCTTGAAGAGGAGAGAATATGAATACAGCGGGACTTAAAAAGAAAATCAACCAGAAATACTATGCTGTTTTCGCTGGACTGATCCTCGTTTTGGTTTTGGCCGGGATCCTGGCTTTGTGCGTGGGGCGTTACTGGGTACCCTTTCCCGATGTGGTTAAAGTGCTTTTGTCCAGAGTTTTTCCGGTTTCGGGAAGCTGGGACGCCAATACAGAGAGCGTGGTCATGACCCTTCGTCTGCCGCGTGTAGCAGCAGCGGTACTGGTTGGCGGCTCGCTGGCTTTATCCGGCGCAGTTTATCAGGGCGTTTTCCAAAACCCTCTTGTGGCGCCGGATTTGCTGGGGGTATCCTCAGGAGCCTGTATTGGCGCTGCCCTTGCCATTCTTTTCAGTGTCGGTACCTTTGGTGTGCAGGCTGGTGCTTTTATCGGGGGTATTATCGCAGTCATGATCACAACCGCTATTCCCAGAATCATCAAAAACAATTCCAATATGATGCTGGTGCTGGCGGGCATCATTGTTACAGGGCTTATGAACTCCATTATGGGGATCATCAAGTATATTGCCGATCCCGAGACACAGCTGGCAGAGATTACCTACTGGCAGATGGGCAGCATTGCAAAGGTGCTGCCAAACAGCCTTCTGATGATCTGCCCCGCGGTGCTCATCTCCACCGTGGTATTGATGGCCATGCGATGGCGGATTAATGTGTTGTCCCTCGGAGAGACAGAGGCCAAAAGCCTTGGGATCACCATCAAAACAACACGGATGATCGTAATTGTCTGTGCGACACTGCTGACAGCCTGCTCTGTCTGTATCTGCGGGACCATCGGCTGGGTCGGGCTGGTCGTACCACATCTCGGCAGGCTTTTGGTAGGGCCAGATAATATGAAACTGCTGCCAGTCTCTTTTGTGGTCGGCGGGATTTTTCTGCTGGTGGTGGATACCATTGCCCGAACGCTCACAAGCGCCGAGCTGCCTCTGAGCATTTTAACCGGACTGATCGGTGCGCCCTTCTATTTTTATCTGCTTAAGAAGCAAAGGATGAACCTCTCATGAAGCTGGAAGTCAATAATCTTAGTTTTAAATATTTAAACAGCCGCGTTATTTTTGATCAGGTGAATTTCGAACTTGAAAAAGGTCAGATATTATCTGTTTTAGGGCCAAACGGCGCGGGAAAATCGACATTGCTGAACTGTATTGGAAATCTGATGACACCGCAGAAAGGGATAATTCGGCTGAACGGGGAAGCCGTCGATAAAATGCCGCCCAAAAAGGTGGCACAGAGAATTGGCTATGTGCCGCAAATTCATATTCCCACCTACGAGTACACCGTCAGAGAGTTTGTAGTTATGGGACGCACACCCTATCTGGGAAAAATGCGCTCCCCGGGCGACGCCGACTACGAGCAGGTGGAGCGGGCGCTGGATATGGTAGGTATAAAGCATCTCATTGAAAAGCCCTATACGCAGATCAGCGGCGGTGAGAGACAGCTTGTAACCATTGCCAGAGCCATTGTGCAGGAGCCGGATTTTATCCTTCTGGATGAGCCGACAGCCCATCTGGACTTTGGCAACCAGATTAAGACCATGCGCCTTGTCAAAAAGCTGGCTGAAAAGGGATTTGGCATTATCATGACAACGCACAATCCCGACCAGGTATTCTATACCGGTGGCTTTGTTGCCCTGTTAGACCGACAGGGAAAACTGCACTGCGGAGTGCCCGAGGATATCCTCACAGAGCCAGCGCTCACACAGCTCTATCAGGAAAGAGTCTGTGTGTTTTATTCGGATGAGCTGAAACGCCAGGTGTGTATATCGGGGATTTAATGGATGAAAAAACTGTAAATTAAAAAACGCGGCGGATACCCAGTGACAGGTACCCGCCGCGTTTTTTATTTATTTAAACTGGCTCAGATATTCCTGGCCCATGGCTTCTGCCGCGGCAATCAGGACAGCCGTGCTTTTTAAGGCGACGTGGTAGTGTGTCTGGACGCCAACCTTTTCGCTCTCAATGATGCCAGCTTCCTTCAGTATTTTCAGGTGCTGGGAAAGATTGGGCTGGCTGAACTCAAGGTTCTCTTTCAGCTCACAGACACAGTGGGGCTTGTCCAGTAAAAATTTAACGATTTTTAGTCGGATGGGGTGGCCCATTGCTTTTAATATTTTGACGGATAACGCTTCAATATCCATATTAAGCCTCTTTTCTATAATTATATAATTGATCTATTATATAATGATTATAGAGGATGTACAGCTAAAAAACAAGAGGCCCTGCGATTAATAAAAAGGAATTGACGTATTCCCGATATAAAATGCCTTGACTTTCCCCTGAGAACGTAATATCATAAATATATAATTAAATAATTATATAAAGAGGTGCTAATATGAATGAAGAATTACCGGGATTTATAATGTGTGTGTGTACGGGAAAATGTCCGGGATTTCAGGCGATGGATATATGGGATTTTATCAATCAGGTGCGTGCGGAGCTGCCAGTGGAATATGCCGTCATTCATCCGCAGCTGTGTGAGGAGGATGGAGACCGTTTTTGGGCAGATTTTTTAAAAACACATCGAAAACTTATGATTGGCGCCTGTGCGCCGAATATGCAGCGGAAAATGTTTAAGGATGCCTTTAGGGAGGCTGGGCTGGATATTGAAAAGGACGCGGTCATGCTGGATATCCGGGATATGACAAACGAGCAGGCCTTTGAAAAGGTTGAAAAAGCCCTTGAAGCTATGGGACTGGAGGTTTAAGTATGAGTGACACAACATTTATGGGCGTGGAAAGAAACCGGATTGACTGGTCACCCCGCATTGATTACAGCAAATGCAACAACTGTATGGACTGTGTGGATTTCTGTCCGCACCGGGTATTTGAAGTGCAGGAGGGCAGCGTGCATCAGCTGGTGGTAAAAAATCCGGTAAACTGTGTGGTTTTTTGCCGTGCCTGCGGAAAGACCTGCGGTCCGGAGGCCATCACATTTCCAGATAAAGCAGCGACAACCCAGGCCATCAAAGCCATGCGGAGGGAGGATAAAAAATCATGAAAAAGGATTTTTGCGTGCTTCCCTGTAACGGGCTGGACAAATTCGCAGGATCGCTGACCCGCGAAGTCGCCCTTAAGCTTTTGGAGAATGGCGATCATGAGCTGATCTGCCCGGTGCTGTACCATGCCGCAGAGAAACGATACAGGAAAGCGCTGGCTGAAAAGCCGCTGCTGGTCATCGACGGCTGTAATACGAAGTGTGCCAGCAAACTGGCTGCCGAAAAAAATTTAAAGGTATCGGAACGGATTAATGTAAGTGAGCGCGCCAGGGAAAAGGGCCTCTCGTTAACCGATTATCTGGAAATGGATGAATCCATCGAGGACTTTGTAAATGCCCTCGCCGAAGGCTTTGAGTCAAAGCCCGATGAGGGTGAAGCCTCCGCCTTTGAGATGCCTGGTCCCATCCATTACAGATCTTTTTCCAAAGGGAAGTTTATTTTCAAAGTTCCTGAGAGCGATTATTACTTCAATGAGAATGACTGTTGGGCTCTTGTAAGAAACGGCATCGCCCGTGTAGGTGTAACAGATTTTGTCCAGCAGAACCTGTCCGATATTTTATTTGTAGATTTTCCAGAGGTTGGGCGAAAGCTTGCGCAGTTTGATGATGTGGGTTCAGTAGAATCCGGGAAATCAATCTTTGAGCTGGTTTCACCGGTCAGCGGTGTGGTTACAGCCATCAATAAGGCCCTGGAGGAAGCCCCTGAGCTTATTAACGAAAGTCCCTATGAAGCGGGATGGATCGCGGAGATAAGGCTGGAGCAATGGGAGGAGGATACCGAAATGCTCATCCGTGATGAGACGTATTATGAAATCATGAAAAGGAAGGTGGAGGAAATTGAAATTTAAGGTAAAGATTATTCCATGCAGCGGCATTGGAAAAGTACTTGGGCTGATTGCCCGTGAATCAGCCTTAAAGGTGACCGGTGAGCTGCTTCCTGAGACAACCGAAAGTATGTGCCTGGCCCACATTGTCACCGGCGATGACGAAGTTGTTGCGAAAATAGAAGGACAGCCCTGTATTACCATTGATGGCTGTGCCAAATGCTGCGCACAGAAAAGTGTGGAGGCCGCAGGAGGAAACATCCGTAATAAGCACCGTGTGATTGATTTTATGAAACCGCACCGGGGCGAGGAACACGGCACTGGAACCCGTCTGTCAGAGGATGGCTGGCGATTTGCCGATGAGCTGGCAGGAGTTATGGCAGAAGAAGCGAAAGCAGTGATGGAAGGAGAATAGGCAATGAGCGAACAGAATATTGGGATCATCGCGTGCAGCGGTGAGGAATGTCTGGGCGGAACCCTTTCACGGCTGGCAGTCCGCAAAATGATGGAGGAGCTGAGGCCTGGAGAGGTCAGTACCCTGTGCCTGCCGCTGTTTATTGCAGGCGGTGAGCAGGAACGGGCATTTGCTCAAAACCATCCAACCATATCAGTGGATGGCTGCAGCCGGTGCTGCGCCAGACGCGCCATTGAAAAATACAGCGGTGCAGTAGCAGGAATGGTCGATGTGGAGACGCTTCTGGGAAAAAGGATCGCGCTAAATGACAGCGTGGTTTCGACAAAAGATTTAACCGATGAGCAGCTTGAGCTTGTGAATGAGGTAGCAAAAGAAATTGTCCGGATTTTTGACACACTGTGAGAATGTACGGACGCTGGTAAAAAGGCCTTTCATGATTGGATGAGGATCATGAAAGGCTTTTTTTAATGGCACTTTTCAAAAAAGCCTTAAGGAAAGCTTAAAGAAAAAAGCCTGTAAAATCCCAATGGTTACCATTTGGAAACTACCCCACAATATTGTGCCTTCTTCACAGTCGGCAGACTCTGTTTTATGATATAGGCATGAAAAGAAATCATGAAACATGAAGCGAGGTGAGCATATTGCTTTTTAAAAATACGACGACAAGAGAAGATGGTAAAGGAAAAAAAACCCGCTGGCTGAGAAACGCTATTGAGACAGCGGATGCGGTACTGATTGGCGCAGGGGCTGGTTTGTCGGCTTCTGCGGGTATGACCTATTCGGGTAAGCGTTTTGAAAGGCTTTTTCCTGATTTTATCAGGGCTTACCATTTCCCGGATATGTATTCGGCAGGTTTTTATCCCTATGACACGCCAGAGGAGCATTGGGGCTACTGGAGCCGGTATATCTATCATAACCGCTACGAAGAGCATGACCGCAAGCCCTATGAGACACTCCTTGAGCTTGTCGGACATAAGGACTATTTTGTGCTTACGACCAATGTGGACCATCATTTCCAGCTGTCAGGCTTTGATAAGAAAAGGCTGTTTTATACGCAGGGGGACTATGGCCTGTGGCAGTGCTCAAAACCCTGCTGCAGTAAAACCTGGGACAATGAGGCCGCAGTCAGGAGAATGGTCGCAGAGCAGAAAAACCGGCGGGTTCCATCAGCGCTTCTGCCGCATTGCCCAGTATGCGGCGCGCCGATGACAATGAATCTCCGCTGTGACAATACCTTTGTCCAGGATGAGGGCTGGTATGCGGCGCACAGCCGATATGAGGGTTTCATCCGCCAGCATAAAAACGCGAGACTTTTACTTCTGGAGCTTGGGGTAGGCAGCAATACGCCGGTGATCATTAAGTATCCATTTTGGCAGATGACCGCAGAAAATCCGAGGGCGGCTTACGCCTGTATCAATCTGGGGGAGGCAGCCTGTCCGCAGGGTATCGCGAAGCAGTCTGTCTGTATCGACGGTGATATCGGGAAAGTGCTCTCAGAAGTTAAAAACAGTCGTTGCACTGAGGCCGAGGTGGTATAGTCTCTGGCGTGTATAGAGATTAAAAAAGTAAGGAGTAGACAATGAAAAAGATAACAGGCGTGTTTGTGAGTATTTTGATGGCGGTTTTGGTTTTTGCAGGCTGTTCTGGTCAGGGAAGCGGAGCCCAAGGCGATGAAGCCCCGCTTAAGGTTGCCATGGATCTGAAATTTCCGCCTTTTACAGAAATGGATGAAAATGGAAATTCCAGAGGGATTGAGGTGGATATCGCCAAAGCTTTTGGCGATTACCTCGGGCGTGAGGTCGAGATTATCAATACGGATTTTTCCATGCTTATTCCAGCGCTGGAAACCGGAGAGGCTGACATCGTCATCTGTGATATGACAGTCAATGAGGAGCGGAAAGAAGTGGTTGATTTTTCAGAGCCTTACCTGTATGGCCGGACACTGGCGCTGGTGGGCAAAGATTTTGTTGCACGGAACAATGTTACAGATGAAATGAAGCCAGAGGACTTCTTTGCCATTAAGGACGCCAGATATGTCGGGCTGGCAGGCACAATCTCCGTGTCGGTTCCCCAGAGCTATGGTGTCCCGGTTGAGGAGATCACAGATGTGGCCAGCGGTTTAATGGAAGTAAACAACGGAACCGCGGATGTGCTGGTGGGGGCAAACACGATCATTGGCGATCATGATGCTTATCCGGATACCACAGAGATTTACTGGGGCATTAAAGAATACAGCCAGTCCGCAATGGCGGTTAAAAAGGGCAATACCGAGCTGCTGGACCAGGCCAACGCTTTTGTAAAAAGCATGTACGAGGACGGCGGATTCTACAGGACAGCCGGTGATAAATACGACGAGGCGATCCATAATTATTTGAAGGATGACAGCCTGGGCCTGGATTTTATCATTTATCCGCCGCAGCAATAGGGAAGGATGTGCGGAATATGGTAAGAAAGTACAGCAGGCCGCTTCAATACCTGGCGGCAGGCGTTCTGTTTTTTCTTTTGATCCTCTATGTTCTGAGCCATACCACCGATCACCCCCGGTACCACCTGATTCTTGACCAGTGGCCCCTGCTTCTGAGCGGCGTAGGCTATACGCTGATGGTAAGCGCCATCACCCTGGTTCTGAGCGCTGTGTTTGGATTTATTATTTACCTGATGATGAAAAGCCGCATTCCTTTTATCAAAGGGATCGCGGTTGTTTTCAGAGAGATCATCATGGGAACGCCGCTCTTAGTCATGGTTTTTCTGGCAGTCTATGTGCTGGGGGAGGCTGTGCATGTAAACAACAAGTTTGTACTTGGCATTGCGGCCTTAACACTGTACACAGCCCCCTATGTGGCGAACTCCTACCAGAGCGCAGCGGAGGTGATTGATGAGGACCAGTATGTGGTCATGCAGCTTTACCATTTCACAGGCTTTCAGAAGTATTTTTATGTGATTCTGCCTCAGATGGTAAAGCCTCTGCTGCCGGCGTTCATCAATCACCTCTCAGGGATCATCAAGGGCTCCGCGCTGCTAAAGGTTGTTTCCTTTCCGGAAATCGCCTATGTGATCACAGTGATCGCAGCCAAAAACTGGGCCTCGGTAGAGGGATATCTGGTGATGTGGATCGCCTATCTGGCTGTGACGATCCCACTGTCGCTTTTGGCTCAGGTTATTGGAAGGAGGCTTTCAAAGTGAGAATAGAGCTGCAACAGGTTACAAAAAAGTATGACACCCGTGTATTAAAAAATTTGAATCTTTTAATTGAAGATAAAAAGGCCGTTGGCATTATGGGCACTTCGGGCTGTGGCAAATCAACCCTGTTGCGCCAGCTGGCAGGGATCGAGTTTCCAGAGGAGGGAACCATCAAGGTGAATGACACAGTGATTAACCGGGAAACGGTTCAGGCATACCAGCGGGAGATCGGTGTTGTGTTTCAAAAGCACAACCTTTTTCCCCATCTGACCCTCAGGAAAAACATTCTGCTGATCCTTGAAAAGATTAAGCGTGTGAGCCCGGATGCGGCTGAACTTAAGGCCAGCGGTCTCCTTGACCAGTTTCATCTCACGGAGCAGGCCGATAAGCTGCCCCGACATGTGTCCGGTGGACAGGCCCAGAGGGCGTCCATCGCCAGAGCGCTGTGCACAGAGCCAGATCTTCTGTTTCTGGATGAACCGACAGCAGCCCTTGACCCGATTCTGACAGGCGAGGTTCTGGAGGCCATCACCGAGCTTAAGCATCTGGGAAAAGACTGTATTTTTGTCACGCATGAGATTGGTTTTCTCAAAAAGTTTGCCGATTATTTTGTGTTCATGGATCAGGGAGAAATCGTTGAGCATGGGCCGGCGGGGCTGCTCGAGTCGCCAGAGACAAAGAAGCTGGCTGCATTTCTGAGAAGGGAGGAATAGGAAATGGTTGGGATTTTATACGAGTCAGAGGAATGGTCAAGCTATAAGCTCCTTGAGGAAATCCAGTCCTTTGGAATTGAGGCCTGTCTCATCAGCCTTGAGGAGGATCACGCCTTTGAGCTGGTTAACAGCTGTGATCTGCTTGTCAGCCGGATATTTGCCAGCGCGCAGTTCAGAGCGCATCACAAATCGCTGGAGCGCATGCCGGAGGTTATAAAACAGGCAGAGTGTAAAGGCATTCCGATACTCAATCCGCCCAGGGCGCATTTTTATGAAACCAGCAAAGCCCTCAGTACGGCCATTCTCAAACAGAAGGGGATTGCGGTTCCAGATGTCTACGGCGTGTTTCTGCCCGATGAGATTGACCCGGGAAGCCTTCGCTACCCATGCATCATCAAGCCAGACTGCGGGGGAAGGACCACCTGCACGGTTATCATCAGTGAGGCAGGGACGCTGGCAGGGGCCGTGGCGGAGATACCAGCGATCAGCATGATCGCGGAGGAATACATCCGTCCTGTCTATGGCTATATCACACGGGTCGAGGTGATCGGCGGAGAATGCCGTCTCATTTTAAAGCGCAGTGTGACAGCGGATGGATTGTCGGCCTATCACCTGGGTTCTGCCTACACCCACTATACAGACTGTCCCGAAAAGCTCAGACAGACAGCCGTAAGGGCAATGGAGCTTCTGGACATTGAATTCGGAAGCCTTGATATTATTGAAACAGAAAGGGACTTTTATATTATTGATGTGAACGCTGTCTCCAATGCGTCAGAGGACAATACCGAGATGTTTGGCTTTGACCTGATGGGGGAGACCGCAGCTTATATTGCGGAGCGTTTTAGAGAAATGGAGAAAAGAAATGATGACGATAAAAGAAATATATGAAAATTTTGATCAGATTGGCTGTGTGACTTTTTCAACCCTGGCGGAGAACGGTTATGTGGAATCGCGGATCGCCCATTTTTTCGCCTTTGATGAAGACGGGCTGTACTTTCGAACCATGGACGTTAAGCCGTTTTACAGAGAGCTGAAGCAGACGGGTAAAGTCAGTGTGTGCGGAATGTACCCCAGCAGTCAGGTGAGCCATGATGAAAATAATCTGCCCTCCTTTGTGCCGGGCTATACCATGCGGATCACCGGGGACATGCGGGAGCTCACAATGGACGAGGTGGAGGAAAAAACCAGGGGAAGCCGGGATTTTAACGTGGCGGTCTATGACATCCAAAAGTATCCCAGGACACGCATTTTTGTGCTCTACCGGGCCTGGGGAGAACGCTATGACTTTGATTACGCAAAAGAAAAGCGTGATCATAAGCTGGAACGTGAGCGCTTTGCCTATGGCGGAATGCCCTGTGTAAACCCGGGCCTGACCATAACAGACGCCTGCATCTCCTGTGGAAAATGCGCGGAAATCTGCTCTTTTGACGCGGTTGAGGAGGGTAAACCCTACAAAATTAATGGAAACCGGTGCGATGAGTGCGGCAACTGTTATCACAACTGCCCGGTAAACGCCATTCTTTCAAAAGGCTGAGATTTTATGGTTTCGGATAAAAAAACGATGTGTTGAGAACACATCGTTTTTTATTGCCTTATTTTTTGTGCAGACATGAGGTTAAGGACAGCGAGCGGACCGCAAGGATCATTGAGCTGCTGCCACAGCATAAGCCCAAATGGGGAACATCCGAGACGCCATATGCTTTTGATCGCCCAAAGAATATCCTGTTCCGCCCGCTGAAGGTTATCCGGCGGAAATGTAAGCTATCTCAAAAGCGGCATGCTGCCAGTAAGCTTATTCACTTTCTTTTTGGGGCCGCAGATGGCAACGCCCATATACTGAAGATCAGCCTCTGGCGCGCCTGCCATGAGGTCAATAAATTCATCGTAATCATTACAGCCCTGCGCTAAATCTGAAAAATCCACAACGGTCACATCGTTGAAATCGGATGTGTAGAGCCTTTGGCGGATTTCCTGGATGCTGTCTTTGTTTCCCTTCAAAACAGGAATGGGGAAGGCGATAATGCCGAGGTGCGCGTTTCCGTTTTGGTCTGTTACATCGCAGCCCACAATGTCCGGCCTTTTTTTGCCGAGCGTAATGCCCAGGATAGCGGCGGTATTGGCGATGATGCCAAGAGGAAGTGCTTCGTCAATAATCATGACACTTTTTTCATTTTCCAAGTTCATTTTCAGTCTCCTTTTTGGTTGCTGAAATTCATTTTACACGTTAAAAAGAAAAAAGGCTTGAACGATATTCCTTTAATGGATGGATTATTTTTAAGGATTAAGAAGCTGATAAGCCAGCTGATTTTTCGAGGCGTCCTCATCCCAATAGGCTGAGAAATCGGCTTGAAAGGCGTCTCTGTCCAGGGGAACGTCTTTAATGATATCCACGGTTAATGGCAATGAGGCGCTAAAGCTGCCAGACGCCTGAATGCGGACGGTCATCTGCCCGGTCTGTCTCAGGTAATGGCTCGTCTGAACCGCGTTATAATACTGCTCGAATTTTTCAACAAAAGCCTCCTTTCCTTCAGAAGGACTGTAATAAAGGTGGCACAGGTTGGTAAAACTGGTGTCCAGCATGGCCCACTGTCCCTTGGGGTCAATGCCGCACTGGGCAGCGAAATAATCAGAGGTTTCCCGGGCATAGGTATCGGACAGCAGATCAATTTCCGGATTGTTCTTTTTCCAGAGCGCTTCAAAGCCAGTGGCGTCCTGAAGACTCTGGTCAGCAGTCTTGACCGTATACAGCCGGCCCTCAGGATAAAGGCTTCGGGTTGGGTCCTTTTCAGGATTAACGCTCTTGGGCTCATCCACGGTTAAATCAATCTGATATAAATCTTCCAGATAGGCTTCGACATTGGCGGCGCTGTATTTTTCAGCGTCACGGGCGGATTGGGTGAAATGATAAACCATCATTGCCCCGAGTGCAATAAGGACGATTCCAAAGGTGATAAAAGAGCGTGTCCGGCTGTCACGCTTAATGCGTTTATCCAAAAAGTCGAATAGAGGCTGACAGGGCAATTCGCTGTCAGCAGTAAAAAAGGTGGATGTGTAAGCGCTTTTGATCAGATGGTTTACTGTGGCGTCGATGGGGCATCTTTTCAAAATATGGATAAACTGACTGATAAAATAAGGGTCTTGGTGAAATTCGGCAAAAAAATCGGACTGTAAAAATGAATTGAGCGTTTTCAGCCGCTGTTTTTTTGTTTTCAGATAAAGATTTTTCACACAGGAAAGGCCTGCGTCGATTTCACGGCGGCTTGCCTCCTGAGCCTTTTTCTGACCCTGCTCAATCAGCTGTTCAAAATCAGGCTCGTCTTTCTCCTGAGCCTGGTTTGGAATATTTTTTTCATTTTCAGAGACAGGAAAGACCGATGCTGGTGACGGCCCGGGGATGGTCTGTGCTGTAAGACTGCCTTTTGCGTATTTAACCGCTGCCTTGTAGGCGTCGTTGAGCTGCCTGAATTCCTCAGGGTGCTCCTCAGGATGATATTTTACTGACAGACGGGCATAGGCTTTTTTGATGGCTTTGAGATCCCGGGTTGGGTTGATATCAAGTATCTTCCAGATATCCATTTAGTCATCCCTCTTTTTTCGGTTCAACTGCCAGTTCAGGAACAGATTTTTCAAGTCCTCTTCTGAAGGGATTCCTGTCTTGTCGCCTGTATCCTCAGTCTTGAATGTCTGATACCAGTTTTTATCTGGGTTTGTGAGTGACGGCCCAAAGCCGCCATTTTCAAGCTCCCAGCTAACCTGATCAAGAAAATAAGAAAAGCGCTCCCGGGCCTTTGATATTGCGTGCGTTTTCTGGCTTTCCAGAGCGTGGGAAAACAGGAAAAGCTCAAATTCCACGGCTTTTCTGAGTTCGCCCACTGTCTGAGTAAACAGCCGGTCACCTCTGGCGAGAAGAAGTCTGTTTTCATCTTTATCCTTTGGATGAATTTTATATTTCTGCAGCGCCGCAACCTTTTTTTCGATTTCATGTTTATCCATGGTGTTGGAATCGCTGATGAGCAGAAGGCTTTTGGTGTTTTTGGTTGAGAGGGCAGTGGCTTCCACTTCCAAAATGCCGTTGATATCATAGGTGAAACGGACATCAACGGTCTCCTGGCCCTTTGGCTTTCTGGGCACGGGCAGATCAAGCTTGCCGAGAAAGCTGTTTTCATCTGCGTAGCGCCCTTCGCCCTGGTAGACTTTAAGTTCGATTTTTGACTGGAAATCGCTGGCTGTGCAGTAGATACCCGTACGGCTGGCAGGAAGCGTCGTGTTGCGCTCAATAAGGACAGACATCAAATCTCTGGAGTGCTCCAGAGGGTTAACAATATTAACGCCGAGAGAAAAAGGACAGATATCTGTCAGGAGAATATCCCGAATATCCTGGTGGCGCGCCTTGATACCAGCATAAGCACCGGCACCCAAAGCCACAATGGTATCTGGCGAGCCAATACTGTCCGCCTCCTTGCCGAGGACATAATTCACATAGAGCTTGACCACAGGCATCTTGCAGGAGCCGCCAACCAGCACTACCTGGTCAATTTCATCGAGGGAGAGACTGCCGTCAATAAGCACTTTTTTTAGGGGCTCTGTAAGGCGCGTGAAAAGCGGCGCGGCAATTTCAATAAACTGCTCACGGCTGATTGGAAGTGTGTCGTGAAGCTCCTCGGCAGAAACCGTCATCTTTGCCGTTTCGGCGTCAGTGAGGTCAAATTTGCATTTTTCCGCGCTTTGCAGGAGCACCCCTTTGGTATTTTCGTTGAGCGCCTCAAAATCAAGTCGTTTTTCCTGGCAGAAATAACGGGCCAGCAGCCGGTCAAAATCGCTGCCCCCAAGACGATTATCGCCGCTGACAGCCAGAACATTGATAACATTGTCAAAACACTCGACAAGGGACACATCAAGGGTACCACCGCCAAAATCAAAAACAAGGAGATTTGCGTCCTCCTCGGCATTCATCAGCTGGCAGGCAAGAGCCGCAGCCGAGGGCTCATTGACCAGCCGTTCCACCTTCAGGCCAGCCAACTCACCGGCCCGCTTTGTGGCAGAGCGCTGAGCGTCGTTAAAGTAAGCGGGGACGCTGACGACGGCTTCCTCCACCGGCTCCTTTAAAAAGGCTTCTGCGTCTTCTTTCAGTTTTTTAAGAATAAAGGAAGAGAGCTCTTCAGGTCTGAAACGCTGTTTCCCCAGGTTATAGGTTTTGTCTGAACCCATAAAACGTTTAAAAATACTGGCAGTTTCCTTTGGATGGGTGATCAGGCGTTCCCTTGCAATCTCGCCCACATAAATGGTTTCATGGTCAATGCTGACCACACTTGGTGTCAGAAAATGGCCGAAAGTATTTGGAATCAGTATACTTTGTCCATTTTTCCACACGGTGACAAGACTGTTTGTCGTGCCTAAATCAATCCCTATAATCGCCATGATGCGCCTCCTTTTTGTCGAACAGACAGGTTGAGATAGTATGATTATAACATAAGTAGGCCATTTTGAAATCACATGATGCTATTTAGCCCTTTCTTTTACAGATAAAAAAGGATAAAATAGTGGAATAAAAAGATATTATAGATTAGGGAGGAAAGTATGCCCATTGTTATGACTGCGCTGTTGTCCTTTGCGGGGACAAATATTGATGATATTTTAATCCTGACCCTGCTTTTTTCAAGGGCAGAGACAGCGGCGGATAAGTGGAGAATTATCCTTGGCCAGTACCTGGCAGTTTTGACACTGACCTTTTTCAGCCTTTTCTTTGGCTACAGCATTTCCTTTGTGCCCCACGCGTATATCGGCCTGTTCGGCTTGGTTCCGATTTTGCTTGGGCTGGGCGCAGTGCGGCAGCTCAGAAATAAAGGGCGTGATCAAAGCCAGCAGACAGACAAAGCCCAAAGGGAACCCGGAAGGCTAAGACAGTTTCTCGAGAAAATATTTCCGGCAGATATTTTGTACGTTTACTTTTTAACTCTGGCAAACGGTGCAGACAATGTGAGTGTTTATATCCCCTTGTTCACGAATCTGGGGGCTGGAGAAATCATAACAATTATCGTGATTTTTGTGGTTTTGATTGGCGTATGGTGTTTTCTGGGAATGAAAATAGGCCAGTATCCCCTGATTAAGGTGTTTCTTGAAAAATATAAGGATATGCTGATCCCCCTTGTCTTTATCGGGCTGGGGCTTTATATTTTGTTGAAGAGCGGCACTTTTGGACTGCTGCTGGCGGGGTGAAAATGCGGTTAAAAGAACTGCCCCCAACCTCAGACTTGAAATTTTGAGGTTGGGGGCAGATTTTTATATCAAAAGAATATCTTAGAGAGCCGCAAGTCCTGCCTGGGCAACGCTCTCGTCTTCAGCGACACTGCCGCCGCTGACACCAATGGCGCCAATGATGCGATCTCCGTCTATAATCGGGAATCCACCACCAAATGTCACAATTCTGCCTTCACAGCAATTACCAAGACCAAAGAGTTCTCCGGCTTCCTTTGCAGCATCCCCTGCAACAGAGCTCGGCATTTTTAATGAAGCGGCTGTGTAGGCCTTGTTTTGAGCAATACTGATACTTGCCAGTAAAGAATCCTCCATGCGGTGGACTAAAACGGTGTTTCCGCCCATATCGCATACTGCAATTACCATGGGTACATCAATTTCAACAGCCTTTTTTTCGGCTGCCTCGGCCATTTTTTTGGCCATTTCCAATAGTTTACCTGTCTGAGTCATTTTAATCTCCTTTTCTAATATAATCTACCAATTTGCCAAACAGATACTAACAACTATATTATACATGGTTTGCCATACGATTAAAATTAATTTCATAACAATTTTGTTCCTTCTAAAGTAAAACACCTTGCTCTTAAGAATAAGATGCGGGTACTTACGAAGTAAAGTTTTGAAGGGGGTCATATTAAAGTTGCCGGCGGCTTTTCTATAAATCCTTTAAAGCCTCTTTCCGGAACAGTTTTGGGTCTTTGTTGAACTGATCCTTTTTGCCTTTCAGAAAGCTCTTGAATTCGGCCCAGGTGCCCTGGGTCATGTCATTTTCATGGATCACAAAGTTCTGGTATTTTGTCTGCAGTGTGATAAGGCTTTCGGTCATGTCGCATTTAATGATTTCGCCATAGGCAAAGATCACCTTTTTATCGCGAAAGAGAATTTCAAGCTTTTTGGGTGTAAAGGTAAAGGTTCTTACTGAAAAGTAACGGTCTGGCCAGAAATGAGCCAAGAGCCTGATGAGCAGCGGGTTGAATTTTCCGAGGAAGAACAAAGCGCCAAGCACACCGCTGATCAGGCGAAAAGCAAACAGGCCGAGATAGACAAAATAACCGCCTGCAAAAAGCTTGATCTGCAGATAGACCATAAAGAGGGCATAGACAGTATAGATAAGAACAAAATAGCTCACAATGCGCAGCGGCTCGGAAGGCCCCATGCTGAAACGGTTATATTTCTTATTGAGCAGTAACAGATCCTGGAGATCAGTTGTTACAGATGCTTTAAAAGACTTCATTTAAAAGGCTCCTGTCAATAATTTCAAATTTAGACTTGTACACTATTTTAACACAGCCGATGATGGAATAACAGCAAAAATTAAGACATACAAAGCATCAGAATCGTTTTAACTTTATTTTGAGGGTTATTTATACTATAATATAATTAATATTTGAAATTTATTGGCATGATGGACGCCGGGGGTAAAGTAATGATTGGTAAGACAGTTTTAGTTGTCGATGAAAATCCTGCTGAAAACACTTTGCTGGACAATGTTTTAAACAAGAGCTACCAAGTTGTTGTCTCAAAAGAAAACGATGCCGCTTTGAGGTTTCTCCAACAGAATAAGTCAACGGTGGCAGTGATTATTTTTAGTTATGCTTTGTTTAATGAAATGCCGACGGCGCTTCGGACTGTTCTATGGGACATACAGGCATCGCGGGGGACAGGTGTTTTAGTGCTGACAGATGCGGACAATCCCATCATGGAGGAGCAGGCCCTCAAACTTGGCGCGACGGATATTTTGCCCAGGCCCCTTGATCCGCGTATGATCAGGCAGCGTGTCCGAAATACCTCGCTTCAAAGTAATTTAAAAACTCTGGAAGAATATGATTCTCTGACAGGGCTGTTGAACAAAGATACCTTTTACAAAAATGTCCATGAAATTTTAATGGGTTTTCCTGAAAAAGCATACAGCATTATCTGTTTTGACATTGAGCGTTTCAAGGTTATCAATGACCTGTTCGGTGCAGAGGAGGGAGATCGTCTGCTCCAGTATATTGGCGATGAGCTGAATACCTGGGCAGCGGAAAAGGCAGGCTGTGCCGGGCGCATTGTGGCAGATGTATTTGCTATCCTGCTGCCGGATATGGAGGGTGATGCAGACAGTATTGCGCAGAGGCTGACGGATAGTCTGGAGCAATACCCATTGGATATGGAGATATCCATAGCTGCAGGCCTATATCATATTGATGATGTGAACCTCCCAGTCAGCAGGATGTGTGACCGGGCGATCCTTGCGCTCAACTCTGTAAAGGGGAACTACCTGAAACGTGTGGCTGTCTATGATAATCACCTGAGAAGCTCTCTGATTGAGGAGCAGGAAATTGTCAATGAGATGGCGCATGCTCTGGCAGAACGCCAGTTTCAGGTATATATGCAGCCAAAGTGCGATATGCGCACCAATAAAATCATCGGCTGCGAAGCCCTTGTCCGGTGGATTCACCCTGAAAAGGGCATCATCAGCCCGGCTGCCTTTATCCCGGTCTTTGAAAGAAATGGCTTTATTTTAAAGCTGGACGCCTATGTGTGGGAAGAGGTCTGCCGCCTGATAAGGAACTGGATTGACAAGGGCCACCAGCCCATCCCAACCTCGGTGAATGTTTCGAGAGTCAATCTGTACCATCAGGGGCTGAGTGACTTGCTGGCCAATCTGGTCAGGAAATACGATCTGCCTCCGTATCTTCTGGAACTGGAAATCACCGAGAGCGCCTACACCAAAAATCTGGATCAGCTGCTGAGCCTTGTGAACAGGCTTCGCGACCTGGGTTTTACCATTTTGATGGATGATTTTGGCAGCGGTTATTCTTCGCTCAATATTTTAAAGGATATCAATGTCGATGTGCTGAAGATCGACATGCGTTTTCTCTCCGACATGGAGCATCTGAAGGGCCGTGCCGGCAATATTCTGGAATCGGTGGTCCGGATGACAAAATGGCTTGACCTCAGTGTGATTGCGGAAGGGGTGGAGACAAAAGAGCAGGTTAATTTTCTTTTGGATATCGGCTGCCACTACGCCCAGGGCTATTACTATTACAAGCCCATGCCCATAGATGAATTTGAAGCGCTGCTGTTGCAGGATGCCGCCAAGCTTGATTTTTCAGGAATGGAACGTGAAAAGAACAACATGATCAGCTATGATGAGCTGATGCACTCGGACAGTATGACCCGGTCGCTCTTAAACAATCTGATAGGCGGTGTGGCCTTTTATGAGTACTTTCAGGGCAATCTCGAGGTTTTAAGAGTCAATGAGGGCTATTACCAGGTGACGGGCTGTGATGCGGAGGCCTTAAAAACCAACGGACGTCACATTTTAGACTGTGTACCCGACGAGGATAAGCCCATTGTCCTCGACGCGTTGCAGAGAGCGCCAAAAGCACCTGAAAGGGGAATTGATATTCAGTTCAGGCGGAAACGAATGAATGGTGAGTACATGTGGATGTACATGCGCCTTTTTTTCCTGGCGGACAGGGGTGAGCGCCAGCTTTTTTATGCGTCGATTATTGACGTGACAAAGCAGAAGGAGTCTGAGGAAGCGCTCCGCCTTTCAGAACAGCGGTTCCGGATCGCCATGGAGGCGACCAACAATACGATTTTTGATTTTAACATCGAGAAAAGAACCATTGATTATTCAGGGTTTTTTGCGAAAAAATATGGTTTGAAGCAACACCTGGTCAATGTGCCTGACAGCCTGGTCGAAGAAGGGGTGATCCATCCCGATTCAACGGACTGTTTTTTAGAGATGTACCGCAAGACATTTGAGGGAGTCCCCAAGGCGAGCTGTGAGGTACGGGTGAAGCTATATGACAGCAGCTATCTCTGGAACAGGATCACGCTGACCAATATTTACGATTCGGCTCAAAAGCCAGTGAGGGCAGTCGGCCTGGTTGAGGATATCTCCAGGGAAAAGGAAATGGAGAATCAAATCCTGCAAAAGGAAAAATCCCTTTCCAATTTAAAAAGGGAGAACCAGCAGGCCGCTCTGTCTTTGCTGGGGGAATCATCGCCCAGTGGCCTTATCGGCGGCTATTGTGAGCCCGGCTTTCCGCTCTATTTCATCAATAAGGAAATGCTTGAGATCATGGGCTATGACTCCTACGATGATTTTATAGAGGGGACTGGCGGCTTTGTCAACAATACGATTCATCCGGATGACCACGAGTATGTTGCGCAGGTGGTCGGGCCAAAAGATAAGGAAGGCGACGAGTACACTGTCCGCTACCGCACGCTGCGCAAGGATGGCAGTTATTTCTGGGTCATTGACCGGGGGCGGGTGGTGCGCGCGGAGGATGGCCGGCTGGCCATCGTGAGCGCCTGTATCGACATCACCGAGCAGGTCGCGCTCCAGAATGAGCTGGAAACTGTGCTGAACAGTACGCCGGGCGATATTGTCGTCTTTAAAATCAAAGGAAAAAATATTGAGACGCAGTACATGAGCTTTGGACTCGCGAAGGTTCTGGGCTATGAGGAAAAAGAGTACCAGAGGCTGCTGACCTGTGAAGATGGTCTGAAACTGATATACGCCAAGGACAGGGCGTACTATTTTAACGCTGTTTATAAAAGCGCAGCGGAACAGCTGCCCATCAACATTGACTTCAGATCAGTAAAAAAAGGCGGTGGATTTGGCTGGATCAATTTTTCAGCTGAGTTTTACGGTACCGATGAAGGAAGTATGATCTACCACGGTATTTTCACGGATATTTCTGAGCTTAAACAAAACGAAGAAAAGCTGAAGCTTTCTGAAGAGCGGTTTAAAGCCGCCATTGAACATCTGGATATAAGCATTTGGGAATATGATATAAAGACAAGGTGCCTGATAAAGGAAGATAAGTGGAATAAAGAGGGAAGCCGCCGTCAGGTGTATCCCAATATGCCCGATGAGAGTACTGTAAAGGGCTATGTGTCCCCCGAATCCGTCGGTGAATATCTCCGCCTTTATGAGGATATCAGCGGGGGCAAGCTTAAAACCTCGGCGGAGGTTCAGATTCAGGAACCTGATGGTAAGTACTGCTGGTACCGCATTACCTATACGGTGGTGCTGGATGAGGATGGACAGCCCATGAAAGCCATCGGTACCTCCGAAAATATTGAGGAGGAAAAGCGAAAGCAAAAACGTATTGACAACCTTTTGCTCAAAGCACAGAAGGATTTCCTGACAGGGCTTTATAACAGAGAAACCATTGAGGAGCTGGTAAGGCAGAGCCTGAAGATAAACGCTTTGGAAAAGGGTGTGTCGGCTGTACTCATGGCGGATATAGATAATTTTAAACAGATCAATGACTTTTATGGGCATACCGAGGGAGATCGCGTTTTAAAGGAAATTGGCCGTATTATTCCAGAGATTTTTGGCGACAGGGCACTTACTGGCCGTCTTGGCGGTGATGAATTCCTGATTTTCGTGATTGACGAGGATTATGAAAGTGATGTCTGTAGTCTGGCGCAAAAGTTTTGTGACCGTCTCAGCGAGCTGGAGGTTCAGGATAAAAAGATCACGGTATCTGTCGGCATTGCCTTTGTAGAGGAAGCGCTGAGGGATTTTAAAACCCTGTACCAAAACGCAGACGCGGCACTTTATGTGGCAAAATGCAGGGGTAAGAATACCTATGCGGTCTACCACGCATTACAGTTTCAAAAGCAGCACGCCTATTTTAATATGGACACTGCCATTCTGGACGAGCTGGACAGCTTTGTTTATATCATCAACGCTGAAACCTATGACATCATCTATTGTAACACAGCCCTGCTGAAAGAACTGGGAGTAGATGAACTTGAGGCAAAAAGGCATAAGTGCTATGAACTGCTGGCGCATTGCAGCCAGCCTTGTCCAGGCTGTGCGCAGCGGGAGCTATTCTATGATCAGTTTATTTCCAGAGACATGTCCTTTTTCAATGGAGCGGTGCCGGTAACACTGAGGGAAAAGCTTTTTAGCTGGGGAAACCTTACCCTGCGCCTCGGTCTTGCGCGTTTTAAAAAGGAAAACTCGTAAATTTTAAAAGAACCCACCGGAGGGATGGTCCGGCGGGTTCTTTTTGATGAGGTATTGTTGGAGAAAGGATGGTAAAAAAAGGATTTACATCAGAGCTTTGTACAGTTCAACGATGTCTTCCAGGCTGGCATCTCTTGGATTGCCGGGTTTGCAGGCATCGTCAAATGCAGACTGTGCCAGGAAAGGAATATCTTCTTCCTTGACAATTTCCTTGAGATCCTGGGGAATGCCAACGTCGATTGACAACTGGCGAACGGCATCCACAGCGGCTTTGCGGTATTCTTCCTGAGACATGCTCTCAGTACCTTCAACACCCATGGCCTGAGCGATGTATCTGTATTTTTCACCGGTTTCAGGCGCGTTGTATTCCATGATGGAAGGTAAGAGGATCGCGTTGGCAACACCGTGTGGTGTGTCATAAACAGCACCCAATGCGTGAGCCATAGAGTGGACAATGCCGAGACCGACATTGGAGAAGCCCATTCCCGCGACATACTGGCCGAGTGCCATATCTTCGCGTCCTTCAGGAGTGTTTTCGACAGCGCCCCTTAAGGAACGTGCGATGATCTCAATGGATTTTAAGTGGAACATATCCGAAAGCTCCCAGGCACCCAGGGTTGTATAGCCTTCGATGGCGTGTGTGAGAGCGTCCATGCCTGTGGAGGCAGTCAGGCCTTTTGGCATACTGGACATCATGTCCGGGTCTACAAAGGCAACGACCGGGATGTCATGTACGTCAACACAGACAAATTTACGTTTCTTTTCGACATCGGTAATAACGTAGTTAATGGTGACTTCTGCTGCGGTACCGGCAGTGGTTGGAACGGCAAAGATTGGAACACAGGGATTCTTTGTCGGGGCAACGCCTTCCAGACTGCGAACATCTTCAAATTCAGGGTTGGTAATGATAATACCAATGGCTTTTGCGGTATCCATGGAGGAGCCGCCACCGATGGCGATCAGATAATCTGCGCCGGAAGCCTTAAAGGCCGCAACACCTGTCTGTACGTTTTCGATGGTGGGATTTGGCTTGATTTCTGAGTAAACTTCATAATCAAGGCCTGCTTCGTCAAGAATATCTGTTACCTTTTTTGTCACATTAAATTTCACCAAATCAGGGTCAGAACAGACAAAGGCCTTTTTAAAACCGCGCGCCTTCGCTTCGGTTGCAATTTCATTGATTGCGCCGCTGCCGTGATATGATGTTTCATTTAGAACGAATCGATTTGCCATAATAGTAATCTCCCTTAACTAATAAAATTAATATTATTTTATTCAATTTTCGTAAAATTGTCAAGATAGATTAATGTTCATTAAATGCAAATATTTATTAACGTTTTCATCTGTAAATGGCGAGTGTTTTTGCAAAGCGGAAAGAATGAAAATATTTTGCTCTCAAATGAAAGAAAAACAAAACGAAAAATTACAAAGGTTAAAAATTGATAATTTAATGACCGTAAACGTGCACAAATTTAAACTGTAAGCTTTATCTGACCTTTGTTTATGCTATAATAACAAAGCAAATTATTATATGACAGGAGTAAAAATGACCACAACTTTTCCAGAAAATACTAAAAAGGAATCCTTATTTAAGCTGACATGGCCCATTTTTGTGGAGCTTTTTCTGCAGATGCTGGTGGGGAATACGGACCAGATGATGGTGGGACAGGTGTCACAGACCGGTGTGGGCGCCATCGGGAACGCTAACCAGATTATCAATGTCCTGCTGATTTCCTTCAGTATCATATCCCTTGCGACCACGATTCTGGTTTCTCAGAATATGGGCGCAAAAAATTATAAAAATGTGTCGACAATCTATACATTGGCATTGATCGTCAACCTGATTTTCTCAGTGATCATCAGCGCGATTCTGCTGTTTTTTACAGAGTCCATCTATCATATGCTGCAGGTGCCAGACGCCATTATGCCCGAAACGGTTGCCTATACGCGGATTATCGGCGCGGGCCTTTTTCTGCAGGCTGTATTTCTGACCTTTTCGGCCATTTTCAGGAGCAACCGTCTGATGAAGGAAACCATGTTTGTCTCCATTATTATGAATGTGCTCAACATCGGTGGGAACTACATTCTGATCAACGGCATTGGCCTGCCAGCTCCCCTTGGTGTAACCGGAGCCGCCATCTCCAGCAACATCGCCAAGCTTGTAGGGGTGGTGATTGTCGTCTGCCTGTTCGTTAAAAAAATTAAACCGGGAATGTCTTTAAAAACATTGAGGCCTTTCCCAGCTGCGATGCTTAAAAGGCTTTTGTTTATCGGGATCCCTTCGGGCGGTGAGACACTTTCCTGGACGCTGAGCCAGACAGTGACAATGGGATTTGTGAATCTCTGCGGCGCGGTGGTCATTACAACCCGTGTGTACGCGGTGATGTTTGCCATGATCACCTATCTGTACAGCAATGCAATTTCCCAGTCCTCCCAGGTTTTAGTAGGCTATATGATCGGAGCGAGGGAATATGACAGTGCGGACAGGCGTGTGAAGGCTACACTCCGGTCATCTGTGCTGGTATCCTTCTGCGTGGCGCTTCTGCTCTTTGTGTTCAGTGATCAGATTTTTGGTTTTTTCACCTCTGACCCGGAAGTCATAGCCCTCGGCAAGCAGGTGATGTTCATCGATATTTTTCTGGAGCTCGGCCGTGCGGTAAATATGGTGATGGTCCGCTCACTTCAGGCGGCCAATGACATTCTGTTTCCCATCGCCCTTGGTATTGGCTCACAATGGTTTGTGTCGGTGGTTTTGTGCTATGTTTTAGGCATTATACTGGGCTGGGGACTGGTCGGGATATGGATCGCCATGGCCTGTGATGAAATCCTGAGAGCCGCCATGTTTTTAGTCCGTTGGAAACGCAGGAAATGGATGGATTTAAGCATTAAGAACGCCGTGAAGGCCTGACAAAAACGAAGGAGGTACGTCGTTTCGACGTACCTCCCTTTTGGTTTAGCAGCCACCTCTGTCTATTTTTTTGCTTTTTTGAAGATTCATGGAAAAGATACAGCACAGGGTGCTCTGCAGTCCCCATAAAATACCGATGATCATAAAAGGGAACGCGCCAATGGGGGTGGTTAGAGCCGCAAACATGAGCAGCATCATGACAATGAGAAAGGCCATCTGCATAATTTGAAAGGTTTTATAGGCAGCCTTGTAGAGAATGAATTTTTCTGCTTCATCATTGCTGTTCATCCAGACCTTTTGAAAATTTAAATCCAGCGGGTTTCCCTGTTTTTCCGGATTCATCTTTTTAGTCAGATTCACAAAGAGAATCTGGAAGATAACGCAGAAGATAACTGGCAGTAAAAATGCCGCGAGTGCCCATAAAAGGGAAGTGGAGCTGTTATTGTGTATGCTGCTGACATTGATACCGTAAAAAGCAAAGGTGAAAATCAGCGTGATATTGCCAAAGATTATCCCTGTATCACAGAGGTGGTCGGCTTTTTCATAAAGCGCATCCGAATCGTTTGTTTCCAACTGTCTGTAGGTGTTTCTTGCGGAAAGGTAAAACAGAGCGGTGATGAGCATTAAAACAACAGAACCGGCAGAAGAAATATAAAGCCCGTAAGCCAGAATATTGTTTTGAAGCAGCTGTACGCTATCGACAACGTCAAAGCCTGGATAGTTCAGCAGGAAGCCAACCAGCCCGCCTAAAAAGCCGCATATGATGATCAGGGTAAAAAATTTAAGGTAAATGTGTTTGCTTTCTTTTGCTTTCATGTCAGTTTTCCTCCTCGAGGGTATGGGTAAAAAGGGAATCGATGGTGGTATTGAAAATATCCGCGAATTTTGCGGCAAGCCGGACAGAGGGAGAATAATGGTTTTCCTCGATCAAGACAATGGTTTGCCTGGATACGCCAGCCAGCTCGCCAAGCTGTGCGGGTGTAAGCTTTTGTTGGATTCTGTAATCTTTCAGGTGGTTTTTGTGCGTGTTCATTCTGATTCCTCCTCTTCTGAATAGGTAAAGATGTCCTCAACGGTTGTATTAAAAATTCGGGCAATTTTAAGCGCCAGCGTGACGGAAGGAGAGTAATCTCCGCGTTCGATTAAACTGATGGTTTGTCTGGATACACCGGCCAGCTTACCAAGCTCTGACTGATTGATTTTATTCCGGGCCCGGAACTCTTTTAATCGGTTTTCGAGGGGCATGCTCAGGCCTCCTTTGTATATGATTTTTGTCATCTTGACAAATATTCTTGTCAAAAATAGTTTAACATTGACAAAAATATTTGTCAAACAAAAATTTAATAAAAAAGAATAAATAAGTCTTTAGAAAATTTTAAGACGTTTACAAGAATTTAAAAATGTGCTATGATAATGATAACAATAGAATTGCTCTGAAGCTGGAAAGACCCCTCCGGGGCCTCTCCAGCCAATGGGTAACAGGGGCAACCCTGTTGTCTGCCATCTTTGCAAAGGAGCCCGTAGAAACCGCTTTTACTATGTACAAAGCTATTTCTGCGGGCTTTGTGCTTTCCTGAATTCCAGGACACAAAGCGATTCTCATTTTGTAAACTTACCACAAAGGAGGTGTGAGGGTACTGCGTCAGCAGTATCCGGAAGCGTATGAGCAAACAACTCATGATTAAACCTGAAAAGTGCATAAGCTGCAGAACCTGCGAACTGGTCTGTTCTTTTGGGCACTATCAGGAATTTAATCCAAAACTGTCAAATGTAACAGTGATGGATTATGAAAAAGCAGCCGTAACCATTCCTGTGATGTGTATGCAATGTGAGGAACCAGCTTGCATGAAGGTGTGTCCGGTGGGCGCGATCTCAAGGAATGAAAACGGTGCGTTTGTTATGGATGAAGCAAAATGTATCGTGTGTAAAATGTGTATGAACGCCTGCCCGCTCGGCAACATCAGCTTTAATCCGGTTAAGAGAAAAGTGTTTAAATGCGATCTGTGTGACGGCGATCCAAAATGTGCCAAGTTCTGTCCGTCCGGCGCTATTGTCTATGGCGAAGCGGTTGAAATGGAACGTAAGAAGGCCATTGCGGATCAGCTGAAAGACGTTTATGGATTGGAGGGATAACGATGAATGGATGGATGGGACAATTAATCCGCGTTGATCTGGCAGCAGGAACCATCAAAAAGGAACCGCTTAACATGCAGGCCGCCCATGATTTTATTGGCGCGCGTGGCCTGGGAACAAAATATTTCTGCGACGAGGTAGACCCGCAGGTAGACCCGCTTGGTCCGGATAATAAAATGATTTTTATGACAGGGCCGTTAACCGGTACGGCTGCTTCCTGCAGCGGACGGTATGAGGTCGTGGCAAAGGCGCCTTTGACAGGAACCATCGGTGCTTCAAACTCCGGCGGGCATTTTGGCCCCGAACTGAAATTTGCAGGCTATGACGGGATTATCTTTGAAAACCAGAGTGACCGTCCGGTTTACCTGTATATCAATGACGACACAGTGGAGCTCAGAGACGCCTCAGACCTCTGGGGGAAGGACATTTATGAAACGACCGAAGCACTGGAGGAAGCCTGTGGGGAAGGCGCGCGTGTCGCATGTATCGGCCCGACCGGTGAACAGGGCTGCCTGTATTCTGCCATTATGAATGACAAGCACCGTGCAGCAGGCCGTGGTGGTATGGGCGCTGTGATGGGCAGCAAAAAGCTGAAGGCTGTAGTGGTCCGCGGAAGCGGCGGGGTAACAGTGGCGCGGCCTGAAGGATTTATGGCAGCGATAACTGATGCCCGCACCAAGCTCAAGGAACACCCCGTTACCGGTGGAGGCCTGCCGACCTACGGCACAGAGGTTCTGGTCAATATGATCAACGAAGTCGGTGGTCTGCCGCTTCGCAACTGGCGTGACGGTGGTGTCTATGATAAAGCCGATGATACCTCCGGTGAAGCGCTGGTCGATTCTTATCTGGTTAAAAACAAGGGCTGCTTTGGCTGTTCCATTGGCTGTGGCCGCGTGACCAGAATTCCGGACGGGCCGTTTAAGTCCATGGGTGAAGGCCCAGAATACGAGGCCGGCTGGTCCTATGGTGCAGACTGCGGTGTCAATGATCTGGCTGCTATCTGCAAGGCCAATTTCCTATGTAATCAGTATGGTATGGACCCGATCACACTTGGTTCTACCATCGCCTGTGCCATGGAACTTTACGAAAAAGGGCTTCTGAGTGAGGAAGAAATTGGCCGCCCGCTGCCCTTTGGCGACGCACAGGCCATGGTTGATCTGACAGAGCTCACAGGAAAAATGGAAGGCTTTGGTGTTGAACTGGCTCAGGGCTCGTACCGCCTGGCAGAAAAACACGGCGCACCGGAGCTGTCCATGTCTGTTAAAAAGCAGGAAATGCCCGCTTATGATGGGCGCGCTGTCCAGGGGATGGCCCTTGAATATGCTACCTCCAACCGTGGAGGCTGCCATGTCCGTGGTTACCTGACCTCGCCTGAGGTTCTGGGCATTCCGTTAAAGACGGACCCGCTTGTAACTGAAGGCAAGGCGCCGCTTCTCAAGACCTTCCAGGATCTCACAGCAGCGGTGGATTCCAGCGGCATCTGCCTGTTCACAACCTTTGGCATCGGCCTGCCTGAGATTGCGGCGCAATACCGCGAGGCTGTAGGCTCAGATGAAACGGATGAGGAATTCCTGTTAAAGGGAGAACGCATCTGGAACATTGAAAAGCAGTTTAATATTGCAGCAGGTGTTGAGAAAGATACCCTGCCGCCAAGACTGTTGCGCGAAGCCCTGCCGGATGGTCCGGCAAAGGGCAAAGTGGCAGAGCTTGACGTCATGCTGAAGGAATACTATGAAGTACGCGGCTGGAGCACAGAAGGTGTGCCAACCGACGAAAAAGTTCAGGAGCTTGGACTTTAAACGACAGATACTGGAGATGGGGCGCAGCCCCGTCTCCTTTCATGCATCATAACGCAAAGAGGAGATTAAAATGAAAGTAAAATTTTTCGCTACCATCCGGAATTATACAGGCTGCCGTCAGGCAGATGTACCGGTCTGTAAGGATATGTACACGCTTTTGCATACCCTCTCTGAAACCTATGGCGATGCTTTCAGGAATCATGTTTTAAGTCCAGATGGGGAGGCGCCCGGAGAAGAGATTATCCTGATGGTCGACGGTCGCCATATCGAGCATTTGCAGGGGCTTAAGACACCTCTGAACGAAAACAGTGCTGTGGCAATTTTTCCCGTTGTTGCGGGAGGATGAGGAAGGGGAGTGAGCCCATGCAGGAAATAACAAAAGAATCAATCGACAAAATCTTATCAGCGTATCCCAGGGACCAGCGGCATTCTCTGGCAATGATGCAGGATATGCAGCATCATTTCAACTATATTCCAGAGCAGGGAATGAAAGCGTTGGCCGAATATCTGGATTGCCCGTTATCGTCATTATATTCAATGGCAACCTTTTACCGGGCATTGAGCTTAAAGCCAAAAGGAAAGCATATCATTAAGCTCTGTGACGGAACCGCGTGTCATATTCGAGGGTCTGTCAATCTGATCACCGGCATTAAGCGTGAGCTGGACATCAGTCCGGGTGAAACCTCGGGGGATGGGCTTTTCTCGCTGGAAACCGTGAACTGTCTCGGCTCCTGTGCGCTGGCGCCGGTAATGGTGATCGACGGTGTATATTACGGAAAGGTAACGCTTGAAAAGCTGCCCGAGATATTGAACCAGTACAGGGAGCTTTCGGAAGGGGGCGCAGAAGCATGAAGCAAAACGTTTTAGTCTGCTGCGGTACCGGCTGCCGGGCCAATGGAAGTCTGTTGGTTTTAGAGGCACTTCAAAAAGCTGCCAGAAAGCATAAATCCGATATTGAGGTATCTCCTCTGATCAAGTCCACGGGCTGCAACGGCTTTTGTGAAAACGGCCCGATCGTTAAAATTGAGCCGGCGGATATCTCCTATTATAAGGTTAAACCAGAGGACGCTGACAGCATCATAAAGGATACGGTGCTTGACGGAAAGATCATTGAGAAGCTTTTGTATAAAGGAAATGATGGAAAACGCGTGCGCTCGCAGCATGAAAATCCATTCTACGCCCCACAGAAAAAGTGGGTACTGCATAACATCGGGGAGATTGACCCGACCAATATCGACGATTATATCGCCAGGGGAGGCTACAGTGCTTTAAAAAAAGCCTTATCCATGGATGCGGACGGGATCATTGGGGAGATAGAAGCCTCAGGTATCCGGGGCCGCGGCGGTGCAGGTTTCCCGACAGGAACCAAATGGCGCCAGGCGTTAAAATATGATTCGGATGTAAAATATGTGGCATGTAATGGCGACGAGGGTGATCCCGGGGCTTTTATGGACCGGTCAATACTGGAGGGCGACCCGCACTCTGTTATTGAAGGCATGATTATCTGTGCCTGCGCCATTGATGCGCAGGAAGGCTATATGTATATCCGCGATGAGTACGGCCTGGCAGTAGAAAACTGCAAAATCGCGCTGCAGCAGGCCAGAGAAAAAGGATTCCTGGGAGATTCTGTCATGGGAACAGGCAAATCCTTTGATATTCAGATCGTTCGGGGCGGCGGCGCCTTTGTCTGCGGCGAATCCACTGCGCTGATGGCGTCGGTAGAGGGCCGGGTAGGTGAGCCGAGAGCAAAATATATCCGTTCTGTCCAGAGAGGGCTGTGGAACAAGCCGACCGTATTGAATAATGTTGAAACCCTGGCGAATATTCCGAGAATTATCCAGGATGGCGGCGCGAAATTTAAGGAATTAGGAACAGAAAAGAGCAGCGGTACAAAGGTCTTTGCCCTGGTTGGCAAGGTCAAACGTACCGGCCTGGTTGAAATACCAATGGGGAGTACCCTGAGGCATTTGATCTATGACATTGGCGGAGGGATTCCGGGAGACCGGCCCTTTAAAGCGGTGCAGACCGGCGGCCCGTCGGGCGGCTGTATCCCTGCCGAGCTTTTAGACCTGCCCATGGATTTTGATACCCTCACCAGCTATGGCGCCATGATGGGGTCAGGCGGTGTGATTGTCATGGATGACCGAAGCTGTATGGTCGAGGTTGCCCGCTATTATATTGAATTCCTGTGTGATGAATCCTGTGGTAAGTGTACGCCGTGCCGTGAGGGACTGCGTCATCTCTTAACCATACTGACCGATATCTGTGAAGGCAGAGGACAGGAAGGCGATATTGAGCTGATGGAAAAAATCTGCCATACCATGCAGGACGCATCCCTGTGCAGTCTGGGAAAAAGCGCTGCGAATCCAGTTTTGACAACCATAAAATATTTCCGGGACGAGTATGAGGCGCATATCCATGAAAAACGGTGCCCTGCCGGTGTCTGTCCAAAATTGACAGCCTTCGTGATTGATGAGGAAGCCTGCAGAGGCTGTACGCGCTGCTCCAAAGCCTGTCCTGCTGGAGCGGTGAGCGGCGTGGTCAAAAAGCCGCATCACATTGATCCGGTTAAATGTATTGCTTGCGGCAGCTGCCGTGAGGCCTGTAATTTTGATGCGGTGGTTGCAGTGAAAAGGGGTGAAGCATAATGGAAATCAGCATCAATGGTAAAGAATGTACCTGCGAAAAGGGTGAATTTCTGTTAGAAGTTGCGAAACGTAATGGATTTGATATTCCAACGCTGTGCCATCACCCTGGTCTTGCGGAACAGGGGTGCTGCAGGGTCTGTATTGTAGAAGTAGTGGAAAATGGAAGAAGCAAGGTAGTTGTCTCCTGTGTTTACCCGTTAGAGCGTCCCTGTGAGGTTTACACAGACAGTGAAAGGATAAAAGAGGAGCGCTCAGTTATTCTGATGCTGCTCAAAACAAGGGCGCCTGCCAGCTCTGAAATACAGGCTATGTGTGACAAGTACGGTGCCTTTGAAACATCAAGGCTGAAACCTGTGGACGGCGAAAAGTGTATTTTATGCGGGCTTTGTACAAAAGCCTGTGATGCCCTTGGCACTGGTGCGATTTCAACCATTAACCGTGGAGTCACTAAAAAAGTTGCCACACCCTACGAAAATCCTTCGGCTGATTGCATCGGCTGCACAAGCTGTGCTCAGGTTTGCCCGACCGGCGCAATTGAATGGTCTGAAGATGGCGAAACAAGGACGATTTGGGGAAAAAATTTTGCATTGGCAAAATGCGAATCTATGATGATTTTATTCTCACTGTCATAGGGATAATAGTATCTCTGGCTCTCATTTAT
>CAUEUD010000011.1 GCA_959020865.1 Eubacterium limosum
CCTTCGGAGGAGTCGATGCATAAAACATCCGCCCCGGCTTCCACCAGTGCAGGCACACGTTCGGCGTAGTCGCGGGTGTTGATACCAGCGCCGACGATATAGCGCTTCTGAGCGTCCAAAAGCTCCAGTGGGTTTTCTTTGTGTGAGGAGTAATCCTTGCGGAATACAAAATAAAGGAGACGCCCATCCGCTGCCACGATCGGCAGGGTGTTCAGCTTGTGGTCCCAGATAATGTTATTGGCTTCCTTCAGGCTGGTACCTTCAGGAGCGTAGATGATTTTTTCGAGCGGAGTCATAAATTCCTTGACCTTGGTAGAGGGGTCCATACGGCTGACACGGTAGTCACGGCTGGTGACAATCCCGACAAATTTGCCGTTTGCGGTACCGTCAGAGGTCACGGCAACGGTGGAGTGGCCTGTTTTTTCCTTTAAATCCAGAATGTCCTGCATGGTGGCGTCAGGCGTCACGTTGGAGTCACTTGGAACAAAACCGGCTTTGTAAGCCTTGACGCGGGCGATCATGGCCGCCTCGTTTTCCACACTCTGTGAGCCGTAGATAAAGGAAATACCACCCTCAGTCGCGAGCGCAATGGCCATTTTTTCACCGGATACGGACTGCATGATGGCAGAGGTCATGGGAATATTCATGTATATTGAAGATTCCTCGCCTTTCTTGAATTTTACGACAGGGGTTTTCAGGTTAACATTAGCCGGCATACACTGTGAAGAGGAATAACCTGGTACGAGCAGGTATTCGCTAAAGGTACGGGACGGTTCTTCAAAATAAAAAGCCATAGATTTAGTTTCTCCTTCTTTACTTTAATGAAATAAATCAGCACTTAATTACAAGAAAAGCAATAACCACGGATACTTGAGGCTATTGCTTATTGAATGTAATTCTGGTACGTTTGTCAGTACGATCTGTTGTAAGCTTTAGTATATGGCTTTTCAGTCGAACTGTCAAGGCGAAAGGGCGGCTTTTTAGGCGAAATTAAACTGTTAACCGTTGTCAAATTAAAGGTGAAATGATTGCGAACGGGTGTACGTTGGTGTATAATGTTTTTAACAATAACGAAGGGGATATTTATGGAGACCTTAAAAGGAACAGTAGATCATATTATTTTCCATAATGACAAAAACGGTTATACCGTAGCGGATTTTGATGTGGACGGCCAAATGGTAACGGTCGTCGGCAATTTTGAGGAGCTGAAAGAGGGCGAATTTTTAAAGCTGACCGGTTTCTGGAAGGAGCACCAGAGCTATGGTGAGCAGTTTCAGATCGAGAGCTACGCGCTGGATCTCCCGACCTCTGAGGAAGGCATCATCCGTTATCTGAGCTCAGGACTCCTGCCGGGTATCGGCGAAAAGACCGCCATTGAGATCGTAAACCACTTTGGAGCCGATACGCTGGACATCTTGGACAATCATCCGGATCGGCTGAGCGAGGTTCATGGCATCGGCAAAAAGACGCTTGACAAAATAAAAGAGGTTTACAGTGAGCAGAAGGAAATCCGGGATGTTATGATCCAGATCCAGGAATATGGCATTTCCTCGACCTATGCCATGAAGCTGTATAAAACTTATCAGAGTGATACGGTGCGCGTTCTTCTGGATAATCCCTACCAAATCATCAAGGATGTGCGCGGCATCGGCTTTAAAATAGCAGACCAGATTGCCGCTCAGCTGGGTTTTGAGTCCCAGAACCCCAAGCGGATTCTCTCAGGCATCAGCTTCTGCCTTCAGGACTGTTACTCAAGGGGCAACACCTACATGACCGAAAAAGACCTTATCGAGTACAGCGCCAGTATCCTCGGGGTCTCAAGGGAGGACATTGAATTTCAGCTTCAGGAGCTTGCCCTGCGGGGGGACGTGCGTCTGGAGTTCATCGACGACGAGCCTGCCTACTATCCCTCAGCCCTTTTCGAGGCAGAGGACAATGCCGCCCTGTCCATGGTACGTCTGGCAGGCGCTGTCTTTGAGATGCAGGAAGTTGATATACCAGCCATGATCGCAGCCTATGAGGAGGATATGAGTATCCGTCTGGATAACCGGCAGGCAGAGGCCATCGAGGCGGCCATCGAAAATGGCATCGCCATTATTACAGGGGGGCCAGGTACAGGGAAAACAACGATTATCAACGGTATTGTCTACATTTTTAAGCGGCTGGGCATGAAAACTGTTCTGGCCGCCCCCACAGGCCGCGCCGCCAAGCGCATCACAGAAACCACCGGCGAGCCCGCCAAGACCATCCACCGCCTTTTGGAGTACGATTACTCTGGTGACGATGATTTTCCATCTTTTAACAGGGATGAGGAAAACCCGCTTGAGGCTGACGCCATCATTCTGGATGAAGCCTCAATGATTGATATCGTCCTGCTCAACAGCCTGTTGGAGGCCATCAAGCCCGGCACACGCCTCATTCTGGTAGGCGACGCCGACCAGCTGCCTTCCGTTGGGCCGGGAAATGTCTTACAGGATCTGATCGAGAGCAACGTGGTCAAGGTAGTGCGTCTGGACCGTATCTATCGTCAGTCGGAGGAAAGCATGATCTCCATAAACGCCCATGCCATCAATGAGGGTATGATGCCGGAAATCAATAACCAGTCTGACTTTATGTTGATAAGGACAATGGACCCGGATAAGGTGCTGGATACTATTTTGGACCTGGTTGCCTGGCGTATTCCAGAAAAAAAAGGTTTTGACGCTATGAAAGATGTTCAGGTTATCTCACCCATTAAAAAGGGAAAGCTCGGCGTTATTTCGCTGAATAAGGAGCTCCAGGAGGTCCTGAACCCAGCGGCAGACTATAAAAAGGAAAAGGCTTTCGGTACAGTGGTGTTCCGCGAGGGGGATAAGGTCATGCAGATTAAAAACAATTATAAGCTCAAGTGGGAGGATATCCATGGCTTTGAAACCGGAGAGGGGGTTTATAACGGCGATATCGGCAATATTATCCGCATTGATGAGTACAATAAAACCTTTGAAATCCTGCTGACCGATGACAAAAAAGTCGTTTATGAGTTTGACCAGCTCGACGAGCTCACCCATGCTTATGCCATGACTGTGCACAAAAGCCAGGGGAGCGAATTTCCGGTTGTTATCATGCCGATGGTGGGCGGGCCACCCATGTTTCTAAACCGAAAGCTGCTGTACACAGCAGTGACCAGAGCTAAAAAGATGCTGATGCTTATCGGGCCTCAGAATTATTTTTACCGGATGGTCAAATCTGGAGATACCAACGAACGGCGTACAGCCCTCAAACAGCGGATCAAAATGTATGGAGAGCTCAATGTCTGAGTCTGGCTTTAAAGCAGGTGTGAAGACGCTGCTCAGAGAGACATTATTTCTGCCAAACGGTGTCTGCCCGGTGTGCGGCAAGGTACTTTTCAGAACAGAAAGCTACCTGTGTGAGCGCTGCGCACAATCGCTGCCGAGGGTAACCATGCCTGCCTGCAAATATTGTGGAAAACCGTTACCCGATAAGGGACTGGATTTTTGCGGGGACTGCGGCCCGCTGAAAGATCCCGTGCTGGCAGGCGGAGCAGTATGGCTGCATTACAGCGGCTCAGGACAGAGGCTGGTACACAGTCTGAAGTTTGGGCATCTCCCACAGCTTGGCAGATGGATCGGCCAGCAGATGGCTGAAGCTGTGAGGGAAAAGGACTGGGCGGGGAAGCTGGAACTGGTGGTGGCGGTTCCCCTGCACGAAAAACGCCTGGAGGAACGCGGCTATAACCAGAGCGACTACCTGGCAGAGGGGCTGGCAGACGCCCTGAACCTGCCCTATAAAAGGGAAGCGATCAAGCGTCTTTATGACACACCTCATCAGATTGGGCTGAGCCGTGAGGAACGCCTGATAAACCTGGCCGGTGCTTTCGATGTTCTGGAGAAAAAGGCTGTGGTCGGAAAGACCGTGCTGCTGGTAGATGATGTCAATACGACAGGCTCTACCCTGCGGGAGTGCGCCGAGGTGCTGAAGCGGACGGGGGCAAGAGCCGTGTACGCAGCGGCCTGTGCCGGGGCTCAGTAGGAGCAGACAGCGGTTCAGCCGCCCAAAGATATTGAAGTTTTCATTGCGAATGTTTTCAACTTCTTATATAATAGAGCTAGTGAAACACAGGGGGATGATAAAATGATTGATATGCATAACCACGTACTATATGGTGTTGACGATGGAGCCCAGAGCATTGAGGACAGTGTCGAGATGCTTTTTAAGGCGAAAGAGGTTGGCTTTTCAGGCGTTGTCTTAACGCCGCACTACATGTGCTATCAGAACTTTACCTCACCCGTGGCAGAAAATAAAAAACGATACGAAGCCCTGAAAAAAATACTGGAGCGCGCAGGTCTGGAGCTGGATTTATATCTCGGAAGCGAGCTTTTATATGAGTATAAGCTGGTCGATTTAATCGACAGCGAAGAATTTACCACCTTGGCTGACACCCCGTGGTTTCTCGTGGAGACAATCCGGCACGGCGGCACAGCCATCGGTGTTCAGAACTTTATGCACAAGCTTAAGGAAAAAGGCTATAAGGCTATTTTAGCCCACCCCGAACGCTATGATTTTGTACAGGACGACCCCAACGTGCTTCTGGATTTTATGAAAAACGGCGTCCTGATCCAGTGCAATTATCTGAGTCTTATCGGCTATTACGGCGAGCCGTCCAGGCACACCCTTGAGATTTTACTCAAGCACCATATGGTGCAGCTCATGGGGAGTGACGCCCACCAGGTGGAGGGCTATGAGCGCTATCCAGAGGCCAGAGCAGCAGGCATTGCCCTTGTCGGGGAAGATGAATGGAACCGGATCATGTGCCGTAACCCAGAGCTCTTGATTAAGAACGAAGGCGGCATTGCCGTCAATCCAATCCCCTGCACAGAAGAAGTGAAGAGCAGTGTCATTGGGAGAACCTTCCTTTAATCCATACAATAAAAGCCAATCCTGTTAAAAGGAATGGCTTTTTTTAATGTTATCGTCAGCTTTAGTATGGTATAATAATACGGATACCCTTTGGAAGGAACGAGTAAAAGAATGAATAAAGAAATGATCAAGAATAAACTAATGGATGTCATTGCAGAAGAAAGGATTTTATGCGATGAACCCATGAAAAACCATATTTCCTTTAAGGTAGGAGGGCCGGCGGATTTCTTGGTGGTGCCCGAGAGCTGTGAGGAATTCATAAACGTATTGGCCTGCTGCCGTAAAAACAATCTCCCTTTTTATGTAATGGGCAATGGGACCAATCTTTTAGTCAGGGATAACGGCTACCGCGGCGTCATGATAAAAACCCGTCAGCTTTGCAGGATCACGGTAGAGGATACCGGTATCAGCGCTGAGCCTGGCTCACTCCTCAAAGATGTCGCCCAGGCGGCTCTTGAAGGCTGCCTGACAGGCATGGAGTTTGCCTCTGGAATCCCAGGCTCACTGGGAGGGGCTGTTGTCATGAACGCAGGCGCCTACGACGGCGAAATGAAGGATATTATCCGCTCCATTGAAGTTGTGACAGAGAGCGGCGAAATCCTTGAGCTGCCCATTGCGGAGTGCCGCATGGGCTATCGAAAAAGCATTGTTCAGGAAAACCCCTGGTTTGTCACGGGTGTAAATCTGTTGTTAAGAAAAGGGGACTACAATACCATTAAGGCAAAGATGGACGACCTGAACGAGCGCAGAAGGAGCAAGCAGCCTCTGGAATACCCCAGTGCGGGCAGCACCTTCAGGCGCCCTGAGGGATATTTTGCCGGAAAACTGGTTCAGGACTGCGGATTTAAAGGCTACTGTGTCGGCGGCGCGCAGGTATCTGAAAAGCACAGCGGCTTTGTCATCAACAAGGACAACGCCACGGCCGACGATATCATCACCCTGATTCAGACCATTCAAAAGAAAGTAAAACAGGACTACGGTGTGGATATGCGCACCGAAGTAATCATGATAGGAGAATAATGAAGCTACTCTGCGATATGCACACCCACACTACCTACAGCCATGGAAAGAATACCATCGAGGAAATGGTAGAGCAGGCACGTGCACTCGGCCTCAGGGCAATCGTAATTTCAGACCATGGCAGAAGTCACCCCATGTTTGGGGTGCGCAGGAAGAATTTCGAGAAAATGCGACAGGAAATTGACGCGCTCAATGAAAAATACGATGATATCGAGATTTACCTCTCGGTGGAATCCAATATCACCGGAGCGGACGGCAGCATTGATATCGGAAAAGAGGAACGCCAGTACTGTGACTGGATCTATGCCGGATACCATTACGGTTACATACCAGCCAGCATAAAGGACGTTTTTCGCTTCGCCATCCGAAATTATCTGACCGTGGTTTTCCCGTTTATGAAAGAAAAAACACGGAAGGTCAATACCAGAGCCTATCTGGAAATGATGGACCGCTACGAGCTTAAGATGATTACTCACCCTGGGGATAAGCTGCCAGTGGACATTGAGCCCATTGCCAAAAAGGCGGCCGAGAAGGGGGTTATCCTGGAGATTAACCCGAGGCACAGTCATCTCAACAGCGAGGAGCTCAAGATCGCTTTGAAGTACAATGTACAGTTTGCTGTCAACAGCGATGCTCACAGTGTTCAGGCTCTCGGACGGATACAGGGGGCAGAGGCCATCATAAAAGAAGCCGGCGTTCCCTATGAACGCATTGTCAATATTGAAGAATAATACCTAAGGGAGAAACTATGAAAACTATTATCGTCACAGGTTTATCAGGAGCAGGAAAATCACAGGCCATACAGATTTTAGAAGATCTGGGCTATTTTTGTGTCGATAATCTTCCGCCAAAACTGATTAAAACCTTTATCGAGCTGTGTGAGAATACCGGCGCTGAGATTGAGAAGCTGGCGCTGGTAACCGATATCCGCGGGGATATTTTCTCGGAAGCCTTTCAGAACTCCCTTATCAATTTTAAGGGCGGCAGCAGAGACATCGAAATGCTGTTTCTGGAGGCTGATGATGAAACGCTGATCACCCGCTATCAGGAATCAAGGAGAAAGCACCCCCTGACGGGCATTGCCGGAAGTCTTTCCGAATCCATTAAGCTGGAAAGAGAAAAGATGAGCACCTTCAGGCAGGAAGCGGACTACGTGATCAATACGACCGATATGAGTAACAAGGAGCTGAAGGCAACGCTTGAAAAAATACTGCAATCAGAGACAAGCGAAGCCTTTACACAGATTAACATAGCGTCCTTTGGCTTTAAATACGGGCTGCCAATGAGTGCAGATTTCGTTTTTGACGTCCGTTTTCTCCCCAACCCATTTTACAAAAAAGAACTCCGCAGCAAAACCGGTGAGGACCAGGAAGTACGCGATTATGTAATGTCCTTCGAGGAAGCGCGCGAATTCTATGAAAAGGTCGAGGACCTGATCGAATTCGTCATTCCTCAGTACAGAAAGGTCGGGAAGGAGCATCTGGAGGTTGCCTTTGGCTGCACTGGCGGCCAGCACCGCTCCGTCACCTTTGCTTACCTTATCGAGGAGGCTTTCCGGAAAAAAGGCTATCTGACCAAGATCAGCCACCGTGACATCACAAAGGACCGGGAGGCCAATTAAAAAGCCTTATCCGATTATTAGGAGAAAAATATCATGGAAATGAAAGAATATATCAGGGAGTTTACCCTGAAGGATATTGTCACCGTCCGTAACCCAAAGGTGGTTGCACTGGGCGGCGGTACTGGCCTGTCCGTTATTCTGAGAGGCCTGAAAAAGTATACCAACCGTCTCACCGCCATTGTAACAGTGGGAGACGACGGCGGAAGCTCCGGAATGCTGCGGCAGGATCTGGGCATTTTGCCGCCAGGCGATATAAGGAACTGTATTCTGGCGCTGGCCGACGATGAGAATGTTATGCAGTCTCTGTTCAATTACCGCTTTACCGAAGGCGGACTGGAAGGGCACAACTTTGGGAACCTGTTCCTGGCAGCCATGAACGGTATCAGCAACGACTTCTACGACGCGGTTCGCCGCACCTCAGACGTCCTTCAGATTAAAGGCCGGGTACTGCCCGTCACCCTTGACGACATGACCCTGAATGCCAGTCTGGACAACGGTGAAACTGTCGTAGGCGAATCGCAGATACCAAAGGCTGCCTGCGAAAAGCACTGCCGGATCGAAAAAATCTTTCTGAAGCCAGACAAAATCGAACCGCTGGAAGAGACGCTCGAGGCCATCAAAATGGCGGACATTGTCATTATTGGGCCGGGGAGCCTTTATACAAGCGTTATCCCCAATCTGCTTGTGGATGGAATCGAGTCCGCCATCAAAGAAAACAGAGGACGTAAATTTTATGTAGGCAATATCATGACGCAGCCCGGGGAAACTGACGGCTATACTCAGTGCGACCACGTACGCGCCATCGAAGCGCACCTGAAAATAAAAGAGCGCAGGCTTTTTCAGTACTGTGTCTTTAACAGCGGGAATCTGCCCGACTATGTGGCGCGGCAGTATCAAAAATATAGCTCCGAAAAAGTGGAAATTGGCGAAATGCTGCCGGAGTACCAGTATGTGACCGATGATTTTATCATCGTTGAAAATGGAAGAATCCGCCACGACGCGGATCTTCTGGCAAGACGAATTTTTGAAGCCTATGTAAACAGTAAATAAGGGAAGGAAGATTTGCGTGAGTTTTTCATCAATGATTAAAAAAGACCTCAGCGCTCTGGAGCCCGAATCCGACGGCTGCGCCCGCGCAGAGCTGTCCGGTATGATCGCCTCCACTGCGGTGATCGAGGTCGGTGAAAGATCCCGGATGTCCTTAAGCTTTAAAACAGAAAACCCCGCGGTGGCAGGACGGATATTCAAGCTCATGAAAAGGCTGTATAACATTGCGCCGGAGGTATTCATTAAAAAGACCAGAAAATTCAAAGAGCACCGCTACTACACCATTGGTCTTGAAGAAAACGAAGAGGTGCAGAAAGTTTTGAAAGATACCCGTATCCTCAGGCACAATGCTAAAGGAAAAATTTTCTTTACCAACGAAGTGCCCGGCTTGTTTTTATCAAAGCAGCGCTATATTAAAAGCTATATCCGGGGCGTGTTTTTAGCCTGCGGTTCCATCTCAAATCCTGAAAAGACCTATCATCTGGAGCTGGTATGCCATCAAAAAAGCTATCTGAACAGCCTGCGGGAGCTGATGGAGCAGTATGATATTAAAGCCAGCCTGATCACAAGAAAGGGAAGCTGTGTTCTCTACATGAAGGAGAGCGAGAGTGTCGCCGGGTTTTTAAATGTCATCGGCGCACACAAGGCGCTGCTGGAAATTGAAAATATCCGTATCATCAAAGAAATGCGGAATGGTGTCAACCGCCAGGTCAACTGTGAGACTGCCAATATGAACAAGACAGCAGCGGCAGCCTACGAGCAGATCGACAATATTCTGCTGATCAAGGAAAAGACAGGGCTGCATAAGCTCCCCAAAAACCTGTTTGAGATGGCGGAGGTCCGGCTGAATTATCCAGAGCTTACAATTAAGGAGCTGGGTGAGAAAATGGACCCGCCAGTAGGAAAATCTGGTGTTTATCACCGCTTAAAAAAGCTTAACCAAATGGCAGAGGAGCTTCGGAACAGCAAAGAATAATCAGAAAACTTAAGGAAAAAAAGTTTTCGGTACCGCGTGGCCGTTATTCGATACAGGGGGCTTGCTGCCCTGGAAAATAGCCATTATAATAAAAGTGAGATTGTATTGCCGCACAGAAAAGTTCACTTTTCCAATCTCTCATTACCTACCTACCTCGGATTTCTTTTCTGTGCGGCTATATCTTTATCGGATGATAAAAATCAAGAGAAAAGCAGGACGCGAGCAGCCACTCGGCCTGCTTTTTTTGTTTTGTGGTGAAAATTTACAAAGGATTAACGGAGGAATTACCAGGGTACATTAAAAGAGTGATATAATGCCATTAAATTTTACAGGAAAGAAGACCATCCGATGAAACCAGAAAAAAACCTGATTATTTTAACCACCAATGATCTGCACGGTGCATTAGTAAGCGGCGCCGGCGTCGTTGGTGCAGACTATACAGCAGCTTTAAAAAGAGACTATAAAGATGCCCTTTTACTGGACGCCGGCGATGCCATCCAGGGCAGCGCCCTGGCAGCTTTAAGCAAAGGCAGGGATGTTATTGAGCTCATGAACGCAGCGGGCTACGATGCCATGGCCGCCGGAAACCATGAGTTCGACTATGGGCTGGATACATTGCTGTCAAACGCGCGCCGTGCCGATTTTCCCATCCTCTCAGCCAATGGATTCCGGGACGGAAAACCCGTTCTGGCCGGAGAAGCCTATAACGGCGGCCATAAAATCAATAACGGAGCCTATACCCTATTAAAGCGACAGGGTATCACTGTCGGTATCTTTGGTATAACGACACCGGAAATAGCTAACGGTGCAGGGGAAGCAGAGCCGAAGGAAATGCGTGGAATACACTTTAAAAGCCCCCTGTCCATCAGCCGGAAAATCATCAGGAAATTAAAGGAGCTGGGCGCAGAGATTATTATCTGTCTGGCTCATCTCGGAATAGACCCGGGCAGTGCGCCAGAGAACCAGAGTATTGGGCTGGCGGAAGCCCTGGGAGAAAACAGCGGGCTTGACATCATCATCGACGGACACAGCCATTCTGTTTTTGCCGAAAAAAAAATCAATGGGATTCTCTTACAGCAAAGCGGAAGCGGCGCCCAGCGTATCGGAAAAATCATGATCGATCCTGTAACGCACAGAGCCAGAGGCAGCTTTTTAGAAGAGGAGACCATCAAAAAAACCTGCAAACCGGATAAAAAGGTAACAGCGCTTGCAGACTGGCTGGTGAAAGGCCACGCGGCGAAGCTGACGCCTGTGGTGGCAAGGATTCAGACAGCTCTTTGGGGCGGTACGGTCAATGGGATTAATGAAGCGCGGGTCGGCGAGACGAATCTGGGAGATGCGATTGCCGACGCCATGGCAGACGCGGCGAAGGAACGTTTTAAAAGCCAAATGACCGGCGCCTGTATTTTTGAAGATATGCCAGTCATTGCGCTCCATAACGGCGGCGGTATCCGTGCCAGCCTTCACCGCGGACAGATAACAGCCGGAGACTGTCTGGATGTACTCCCCTTCGGCAACCGGCTGTATTTCAGAGAGGCAACACCCAGAATCCTGTATCAGGCTTTGGAAAACGGTGTAAGCCGTGTCAGGGGGCAGGACCCGGAGACCGGAAGAATCATTGGTGCTGGCGGCGGCTTTCCGCAGATTTCCGGTATGACCATAGTCTACAGCCCTGACCGCCCTGTCGGAGAACGGGTGATGTCTGTAACGCTGGACTCCGGCCAGCTCCTGGATCCTGAGGACGATAAAACGCCTGTGATACTGGTCATCGACGAAGCAAAAGTTGACGGCGGCGACGGTTATACCATGCTCATGAACCTTCCAGAGCTCGGTGACGCCGGAATTTTGGAAGAGGTTTTCAGAGACTGGCTTACCAAAATAACAGCGAAAAAAGGTGCAGTGGACAGGCCCCCCTCCATCAGCCGGATACAAACAGCTGGGGCCTATCAGCCAAAGCCCTATGACGCGTGTGTTCACATTACACAAGGAAACCGGCCAGCTCCGGGAAAGCATATTGCCGGCTGTATTGACGGGAAAACGCACTTTCAGGCAATTCTGGAAAAAGACAGTATATTACATTTGAGAGGGCTGGCAGACGGGCCTCATACCATCAGCATAGATGGTGGAGGCGAAGTGCTGGTCAATAATTACAGCGGCGCGGGACTGGTTAAAGGTGGCATAGCAGTAAGCGTCTGCCTTAAAAAAAAGAGTGGTTGCCAGGAAAAAAATTGCAGAACCCGCAGAAGAACAGCCAGGAAAAAAGAAAGCACTTTGACCCAGCGCTAAAATAAACAATCAGGAGGCTTTTCTTAAACAAAAGAAAAAACTTCTTTAAAGAAAAAGTTGATACCGTTATCTATGGGGTTATTTTGGGCAGAAAGGTTGAAAAAATCAGACATTAAAGTTAAGATGGAAACAGAACAAAAAAATTGGTTATTAATTCTGAAAGGAAATCAATAAAATGGCAATTACAGATAAAAATACAAAGCATAAAGTAAAGACAAAGGAAGCCTTCAGAAAGGCCTTTATCAAAAAAGTTGAAGAAGTCTCCGGCGAAGACTTCAGCGAGTCCACCACCAGACACCAGTACGAGGCACTGGCAGAGCTGGTGATGGAAGAAGTTACAGCGGAGTGGGCTGTAAATAACAGCCGCCTGCACAAAATGGAAGAAAAACAGATTTACTTTTTCTCCATTGAGTTCCTAATCGGCCGATTGTTAAAAGCCTACGTCAATAACTTGGGCTGGGATACCATGGTTGAAGAAACCCTGGACGAGCTGGGGGTTGACTATGAAGCCCTTCAGGCCGAGGAACATGACCCCGCGCTGGGGAACGGCGGTCTTGGCAGGCTGATGGCCTGTTTCCTCGATTCGACAGCTGCGCTGGGCTTTCCGGGACACGGCAATGGCATCCGCTACAAATATGGTCTCTTTGAGCAGAAAATCATTAACAACGAACAGGTTGAGGTTGCGGATATCTGGCTTAAAAATGGCTATCCCTTTGAAATTGTAAAGCCCGATAAGGCTGTTGTGGTTAAATATAACGGGGATGTGCGTGTAGAAGAGGTAAACGGCAAAATGCAGTTTATCCATGAAAACTATGACCCAGTCCTGGCAGTTCCCTATGATATTCCGGTTAAAGGCTACCGAAACAACACGGTAAACTCACTGCGTTTATGGAGCGCCAAGCCTGTAGAAGATTTCGACCTGTCCACTTTTAATCAGGGACACTTTCTCAAAGCCATGCAGCGCAAATCAGAGGCCGAATCCATCAGCCAGATCCTGTACCCCAGCGACCATGGATTTGAGGGCAAGCTGCTGCGCCTGAAGCAGGAATACTTCTTTGTATGCGCAGGCCTCAAACGGATTGTCCGTCGCTATAAAAAGCACAATCACGGCTCTATGGACGGCTTCCCGGATAAAATCTGTATCCACATTAACGATACGCACCCGGCGCTCTGTGTACCGGAGCTCATGCGTATTCTGGTCGACGAAGAGGGTTATGACTGGGATGTTGCCTGGGATATGACCATTAAATCCATCAGCTTTACAAACCATACCGTATTACCCGAAGCCCTTGAAAAATGGCCGATCGATATGGTACAGAAGCTGCTGCCCCGTGTTTACCAGATCATCGAAGAAATTAACCGCCGCTTTATCAACGATATGAACTGGTTCTATCCAGACCAGGTAGACCGCAACTACAGCATGGCTATTTTAAAAGACGGCCAGGTTCATATGGCGCATTTAGCCATCATCGGCAGCCACTCCGTCAATGGTGTGGCAGAGCTGCACAGCAAGATCCTGCGCGAGGAAACCTTCAGGGATTTCTACGCGGTGTTCCCAGACCGCTTTACTTCAGTTACCAATGGGGTAACCCAGCGCCGTTTTATGATGGGCAGCAATCCGGGACTCAAAACCCTGCTGGATGATACCATCGGCACAGACTGGAAAAAGCCTGGCAATATGTGCAGCCTCGAAGCGCTTCTGCCCTATGCACAGGACGCGGCGTTCTGCCAGAAGCTGGGCGACATTAAGCACGCCAATAAGGAACGGCTGGCTAAGTATATCAAGGAAACCCAGGGTATTGTCCTGAACCCGGATTCCATTTTTGATGTACAGGTCAAGCGTATCCATGAGTATAAACGCCAGCTCTTAAACATCCTGCACGTTATTCTGACCTATAATCAGCTGCGTTCCAATCCAAACGCCGATATTGTACCAAAGACCTATATTCTCGCGGGCAAGGCAGCGCCTTCCTATGTATATGCAAAGGAAGTTATCCGCCTGATTAACGTGGTTGCAGATCGTGTCAACAACGATCCGCAGGTTAAGGATAAGCTCAAGGTTGTCTTTGTACCAAACTTTAACGTGTCTGTGGCAGAGCTTATCTACCCGGCAGCAGAGATATCAGAACAGATTTCAACTGCCGGCAAAGAGGCCTCCGGTACAGGCAATATGAAATTCATGATGAACGGCGCCCTGACCCTCGGCACCATGGACGGCGCCAATATCGAAATCGCCGAGGCTGTAGGAATGGACAATGTCTTTACCTTTGGCCTGTCCGATACAGAGGTATACAATTATAACACCCACGGCGGTTACCGCTCATTGGAAGTCTACGAGTCCGATTCCCGTCTGCAGGAAATCCTTGGTCAGCTGATCAACGGCTTCTTTGGGGAAAGCGCGGGCTTCCAGATGATTTACGATTCCCTGCTGCTGCACAATGATACCTATTTTGTCCTGAAAGATTTTGCCCCGTATGTTGATATTCAGGATATTGCCAGCAACGTCTACAGAGACCAGAAACAATGGCAGAAAATGTCCGCCATCAATATTGCCCACTCTGGAATCTTCTCAAGCGACCGCTCCATTGAGGATTATGAAAAAAGGGTTTGGAAAGTTAAATAAGCATTAAAAGAAAGCTGCCGTATCAGTGTAAAGTCGCTGATCGACAGCTTTTTAAATTGGCTTAAAGCGTGGCTTTTAAAAGAAAATCTTGACAAAAACTTGAATAATACCCGATAAAAATTAAGTTATAATATAAACCAGAGAACGATTTAATAAAGGAGCTTTATTATGAAAAAAATATTTCCGGAACGGTTTAAGGGTCAGGCCATCGTGTTAACAGGCGCGGCGCGAGGTATTGGAAAAGCCACAGCATTGAGGGCAGCAAAAGAAGGGGCAAGGCTGGTACTCACAGACCGTCTTGAAAAGGAAGGCAGCGAAGTGTTAAAAGCAGTGAAAGAGGAAGGCGGCGAAGCGATTTTCCTGTGCCTGGATCTGTCGGTTGAGGAAAACGCCCGGAAAATGGTGGAGGAGGCTGTAAAAGCCTATGGGCAGATTGACATCGCCATCAACAATGCCGGTGTGATGGGAAATCCAGACCCTGTGCACGCCCTGACAAAGGAGCAGATGGATTATACCATGGCCAATAATTTTTATTCGGTTTTTTACAGCTGTAAATATGAGCTTCAGCAGTTTATGAAACAGGGAACAGGCGGCGCTGTCGTCAACAATGCGTCCATCGCAGGGCTGACTGGTTTGCCGGGCAACCCTGCCTATGTAGCCTCCAAACACGCAGTAAACGGGCTGACCAAAAATCTGGCTTTAGATTACGCGCGCTTTGGCATCCGTGTCAATTCCGTCAATCCAGCGGGTACAGATACGCAATGGTAAAGGAAGCATATGAATTTGTCATGCAGAAACAGAAGGAAGCACAGGCGAACGGCGTCTCAGAACAGGAAGCGCAGTCCATGGCAGGCCAGAAAACAGAATCCATGCTCAAACGCGACGCACTGGCAGAGGAACAGGCAGCCTCCATTTTATTTTTGGCGTCCGATGACGCAAGCCATATGACCGGGGAAATTGTGGCCACCGACGGCGGATGGACGTCATTTTAAAATCATAAAATTCATTAAGTTTTCAGAGGCTGTCTTATCAGGCAGCCTTTTTATTGAGAACAATACCGGGTGTCGCAAAGATGGTGTTTTGGTAGACGCTGTAGAGGGTAAGCAATAAAACCCTGCAATGATGTGAACGGTTCAAAGTCGTGACAAACGGTATTTTTTATATCAGGTCAAAATGATATAATAGAATCAATATTTAAATATAGACAGCGCACTGAAAAACGTTGCCGGAAGAGGAAAAGGAAAATGAAGCAGGATGCCGTGGAGTTGACACGTATGATTATGCGAAAACATTACGAAAGAGATCTGGATTTTGTGATTGAGCAGATGGCAGAAGATATCATGTGGATCGGCCCCCTTAAAAGCCAGTTTATCAACGGTCTGGATAACTTTAAAAAAATACTGGAAATTGAGCAGGAGATTCCTTTTCAGATCAAAGACGACGTTTATGAGCTTGTTGGGGAAAGCGAGGAAGGCTGTGTTGTCAGCGGAAAGTATACCGTTTATAACGAGGGCGTCCAGAACTACATTATGCTGGCCGAGCAGCGCTGCACCTTTGTATACCGCAGGCAGGAGGGCCGGCTGTTTGCCATACATATCCATGTATCCAACACCGCAGATAATCTGCTGGTCGGCGATGAGAAGTATTTCCCCTTTAAAGCTGGCCGTGAAAATTATGAGTACATGCAAAAGCTGATCCAGGAAAAGATCGGTAAAGAGAAAAAGGTTTGCTTTAAAGGCCTGAACAAAGAAGAATACTTTGTGGACATCAACCAGATCATTTACATTGAGGCGGGACACCGTAAGAGCAGACTGCAATGTGCAGACAAGGCCATGAATATTCGGGTGCCCATCGGAGAAATTGAGACAGAGCTGCCCGAACAGTTTGTCAGAATTCACCGCAGCTACATCATCAATCTGGATTATGTATTAAACGTGCAGTACCGCGAAATAAATATGTACGATGGCAGTACCCTGCCGATTCCTGAAAAGCGTTATCTCCAGGTGCTTAAGAGCATACAGGATTATCATGAGAAGCATTCTTACCGTTAACGCTTTGAAAAATTATGATAAAATCAAAAGAAGCAGCTCCTCTGTCTAAGCGTGGAGCTGCTTTTTTATAAGAATTATTTGATGTGGTTATAGAATGTTTTACATTGTCATAGCTACTATTTTATTTTTAAAGATCATTTGTATAGATCTTGATAGCCAGAAGGTCGAATCTCTAGTATTAATATCAACTTTTAAAAGCGAGATGTTATTTTCCATGTTTCCAGTTTTCAGATTGTATAAATCAGCATGGTATATAAAGTCACCTTTATATATAAAATTGCCGATGTAATTAAATTGTTTCGTCTGATTACAGTTGTAACTCATTTTACCGGTGTAAATATAATTTCCAGGTATGGAAAAGCCGACAGACTCCAGTTCGTCGAGAAGCGAATTTTTACCGCTGGCAGATAACCGTGATTTCATAGAATCTAAAGTTTCAATTGGCGGGGATAATATAGACTGCTGATAATATTGCTGACCGTATATTAATATACTTGTATTCAAGACAGAATACATAATATTTTCATAGAGATTAGGATGAAACATAGGCTCTCTGGAATACCTTACTCGCTCCTCACACTGTACAAAATAAGCTATTGGATCAAAAAGAACAAAACAATCATATGCATATGTTTTTCCGTCAATCAGGTTGATATCCTTTCCCTCGGGAAGTGTCATACTTGTATTATAGGCCTCGCATTTTTCACTGAATTTTTGAAACTGTCCTCTCATTTCTTCAATGGCGTAATCATACCGATGGTCTGCATTATTACTCTGCATGTAGCACATGCTTATCATATAGGCCTTCAGATAGAGTGAAGTGGTATAAGCCAGAAAACTGGACTTAGCGGGAATTGTCTGTGAAGCCCAGTTGTAGCGCGAGTTATAGAGATTCACATAGACATCCAGGGTACTGTCACTTTCCATAAAATTGTCACCGAGAATGGATTTGCCAAAGGCCAGTGTATCTTTGGCAAATTTGTCGCCACCCCCCGCGCTGTAGGCGACCGCTGTATTAATTTGATTGACATAGGTATGATATTCGTTGGATTCAGCGTCTTTGACCTCCATTAGGTTAGCAAGTACGTCATTTTCCGGACTGTTGATTTTATTGACAGTCCAGGCAAGACTATCAGCCTCTTTTCCGAATGCGGAAACCTTATTCCGCATTTCGGTATCTTTGATGTGATTTACTAGGTCTTTGAGTTCCTGGCTGATGGCGTCTGTTTTTCGACTGATCTCAGCGACTTCAGCATTGAGTGCTTTCAGATTCTCTTTAATTTCGTCTATTCCACTGGAACTGCCGGATAGAGCGTCACCGCCGAGGCCCAGAATACCAGCAACTCCTGCCAGAGGAGCGCCCTTTACGAAGGAATTGACAATGTTTAATATCTTAGAAGTATATGTGAACGATTTTGCGACAATATCTTTTCCCGATGCGTTTGAAGCTAACAGCGCATCTTCTGAAACATCACTTTCATAAACGACCATGGCGTATTCAGAAGCCTGAACGGGAACGCCATAGGCGTCAATGACGCAGTTTGTATCCAGATAAAGCTTTTGAGAGTAGGCCCAATGGGCAAAAAACATTTCAAGCCCTTCGTCCGCCTCAGCCCAGTTGGGGAGCTCAGGATCATCGATTGTCACTGTAAAGCTGAAGCGATTGTTTGAACCGTCCATGATCTTTAGAGGTGAGACACTGACACCAGGCTGGGGTTCGTCTGCAAGAGCGACGACTCCCTGCGTTAAATCAACACTGCCATTGAGCGAGCTTACAAGGCCAGTAAACTCAGCCGTGGCCTGAGTCTCTTTTTCGGAGTTGCGCACAGCATTCGATAAAATTAAATCGGTATTGATTCTTTCTTCTTGAAGCTTGAGACGCAGAGCCAGGCTGTCGCAATTAAGCGCAGCGCTGTCAATGGTCATCGTGGCGCCACGGAGCGCGTTTAGGATATCCGTTTTGCTCTCAGCACCATTGACACGTACTTCCAGAAGCCCGTCCCTGCTGGAAAGAGTTGAGGGAATGGTCAGGTTAACAGGCTGGATGGCTGGATCATCAAAGGTAAAGGCTGACGCATCCGCTGTTTGGGAAAACTGGGCAGTGTCGATGCTGAATTGCAGAACAGCCGTATCGCCTTCATTGAGGTGCACATTGTCAGTGCCCTCCGCAAAATGCGGCAGCGGAGTGGAGACATCGACCATCAGGCGCCCTTGCTTTTCGCCGTCCTGCTTAAAGCAGTCTTTGTTAAGCTCAAGCAGTCCATTGCTTTCATCCTCTTTATCCAAAGGACCAGTGAGACTCAATGCCAAGGTATGGTCGTCGGGAAGTGTTATCGTGTCAATTCTGGCATTTTTAAAAGCATTCTTCAGAACGATATCCTCAGCCTTGACAGCGTCAGAGAATGGGTCACTTTGGCTGGAAATAACAATATCGAAAAAGGCAGCGCCAGCAGCGACAGAGCTGTTGCTCTGAAGCGCTTCATATGTAATTTCAGGCAGCTCAACCAACTCGACAGAACCAATGGTGACAGTGGTAGAAAGCACCTCTTTGATCTCGTTTACAGTTAAATCGCTGCTTACAGAATAAGTAATGTCTTCTACTTCATCAGACAAAGAAGCATCCGCGTCGTTTTCTTCCTCAGCGTAAACTGGATTTGGGAAAGCCGTCAGCACAAGCTGTGTTGTTAGCAGCAGGCAGAGAGCAATTGAGAATGCCATCTGGCCCTTTCGTCTTTTGCAGAACCAAACGCCAAAGACGATCAGTGCAGCGGTTAAGACAATAGTAATGCCAATACCAATAGTACTCGGTGTCCCTGTTGTAGGATTTGAAGGGATACTGGAGAGTGACACAGGAATCACAGAGCTTTTGTCGCCAACATGTATCGTAAAACTGTGAAGGATTTTCTGTCCAGTGGCAATCTTATCATAGGTTCTTGTGGTATTTTCGGAATACAGACCCTCAGGAAGAGTGGTCTCAAAGGTCACATTCATTAAATCGCCGTTTGTCTGGTTATCCAGCTCTAAGCTCGCTGTTACCTGGTCGCCATCCTTTACAGATTCTTTATTAAAATAAAGCTGTGTGGGAGGATACCCTTCAGGAGGTCCGGTATCAGCATCCTGAGCGAAGACTGCCAGATTCCCAAACATTAAAACGACAAAAAGCACCGAAATCGTTGACAGAATAATTTTAAGTTTTTTCATTTTAAAGCACATCCTTTCATAATTATATTTGGCACCATTTTAACACAGGATTTTTTTTGCACAAGTGTTTTAATTAAAATTAAAGGATATGTTTTTCTTTAGTATTATTGTTTAAAAAAGAGGAAAAATGAACAGAACAGTTATTTGAGGCTATAGGCCACGAATCAATAGATTGTCACAGTCGTGTCAACAATGTCACGTGAAAACTTTGTTTAATCGTTTCAAAATAAATTTTTTACTGTTATACTCAAAAACCAGGCATGAAAAGATAAGCTTAAAAGATGACAGGAGGGTTTTTTATGAAACAGCTTTACACAAAAGAACTTCACGGGTTAAGTATATGTTTGTTGATAGCACTTACGCTGTTATTCCCGTTTTTATTAAATACTGCCGTTCAGGCAGAGGAACAAAACTTACAAAAAGTGAAACAGGTGATTTATACCTTTGATATACCAGATGAAAGTTTAGCTAACCGGGATGCTGCGTTAGGAACCAGCCAGGAGCAGCTAAACCTCCCTTCCAGCCTCCTGGCCAGGGTAGAAAACGGCGAAAAGATACAGCAGCTTGAAGTACCGGTTACTTGGACATCGCAGCCCCAGTATGACAGGGATACTCCAGGTGAGTATACCTTTACGGCCGCTGTGGGAGAAGAATATGTGCTGGCAGATGATCTTTCAGCACCAAGCGTTAAGGTGATCGTAGAAGAAAAATCGGATAACGAAGGGAGCATATTTAAGCAAGCGCAGTCCCTGTCAAATGCGGAGCCATATCAGATCAGCAGCGCCGGCAGTGCTTTAGACCAAACAAAATACACGACGCTGAAGGCCGCTTTTGATGCCATTAATCTGGATACAGCGGCGCAGTATACCATCAGCCTGAGCAGTGACGATGATATGACAGGTGATGGAGCGGCAGAACTTACCCGGGAAAATCTTAAAATAATTTTAAATGGAAATGGATATACCATTCTCCAAGGTGATAAAAATAGTCATATAAGTAGCATAGGCATAAACAATGTAGATCTGGAGATAAACAATATAAATTTGACTGCTTCGAATAAGTCATTTGGCGGAATTGCAATTCCTGAGGGCAAAGTAAGTATAAAAAACTCAAGTTGGTCAAATATGACGTCGGGACTAGGTGCAATAAACGCAAACTTTGAAAACAGCAGCTTTCAGAATATAACAGGGCCAATTGTATCTCCAGAAATATATGAAATTTTTAAAATTACTGAAAGTACATTTATCAATTGTACATTTAAGGATATATATGAGGAATCAGAGAACAAATTTATGTTTTTTAACGCGAGTGGCGATATTCTATTTAAAAACTGTACCATGGAAAATGTCGGCTATCTTCATCATGACCGCAGCAGTCCGCTGACCATTGAAAGTTGTACCTTTAAAAACACCGGTCGGATTTTCACATGGAACAATTGTACTTTAATCTTAAAAGGGACAGTCCTTCTGGATGGCACACCTATTGAAATGAAAGGTAATGCTATTTTGACCGTAGAACCTGGTAGCGACCTCACCATAAAAAACACAACAACGTCCGCGATTTACGGCGGCAATATCAGCAATATCAATTTTTCTGGCGCGAGTGTCAAGTTTGAAAATAATGGCAGAGACATCCGTTCCAGAAAGCCCACCAGTGAGGAAATTGCCCAATACCCGAATATTTCAGCGGTCCGCACCAGTATTGTGAAAAATTATTATAACTATCTGCATCCCCTGAACAACAAAGATATTGCCTTTACAGGAGGAGTAGATTTTCCATCGTATATACCGACCTATGACCCCAACGGGGGCTTAGGTACAAGGTATGAAGACCGGGACACTCGGGATCCGGGCTTTAAAAATGTGTTTTACGGAACCGGGGCAGGATACATTGTTTTGGACAAAGATTCGGATACACATCTACAGTTCTCAAGAGTCGGTTATGAGTTTGTTTCATGGAATACCAAAAGTGATGGTACCGGTCATTCTTATACTGCATATGATGTTGTCACAATTAACGAAAACAACAATACTTTTTACGCTTTCTGGAGAGCGCACCGATACACGATAAAGTTTGACGGTAACACAGCGGATGGCGGCAGTACAGATGATCAGAGCATGACCTATGATGCAGAGGCCAGTTTGATGACCAACGGCTACACCAAAACCGGGCACACCTTTATTGGCTGGAATACCCAGCCCGACGGTACGGGAACTGCCTATAGCGATGGTCAAAATGTGACAAATCTGACAGATGTAGATGGCGATACGATAACCCTGTATGCTCAGTGGCGAGTCAACAACTATACCATCAAATATGACGGCAATGCAGCGGACAGCGGCAGTATGAGTGACCAGCCAATGACCTTTGACGTTGCAGCCAACCTGACAAACAATGCCTATACCAGGACAGGCTATACCTTTACCGGCTGGAACACTCAAGCGGATGGCAGTGGAACCGCCTACACCAACGGTGAAAGCGTCAAAAACCTGACAAATGTCGAAGGGGATATTGTAACGCTGTACGCCCAGTGGAAACCTCATCAGTACACTGTAAAGTTTGATGGCAACACCGCCGATGGCGGAAACATGGCAGACCAGGGCATGACCTATGACACGGCGGCCAACCTGACCACTAACGGCTATACCAAAACGGGCTATAGCTTCACGGGCTGGAATACTCAATCCGATGGCGGAGGAACCGCCTATACTGACGGACAGAATGTCGTAAATCTGACACCCGCCGAAGGGGGAACCGTTACCCTGTACGCCCAATGGCGAGGCAACAGCTACACCATCCAATTCGACGGCAGCACCACCGATGGCGGCAGCACACCAGACCAGAGCATGACCTATGATCAGGCCGCCAGCCTGACCGCCAACGGCTACACTAAAACCGGCTACACTTTCACCGGCTGGAACAGTCAGACGGATGGTGGAGGAACCGCCTATACCGATGGCGAAACGGTTAATAATCTGACTTCAGAAGAAGGAGGTATAGTCACCCTGTTCGCCCAATGGCGCGCCAACAGCTACACCATCCAATTCGATGGCAACACCGCTGACGGCGGCAGTACGCCAGACCAGGTTATGACCTATGACACGGCGGCCAACCTGACCGTCAACGGCTACACTAAAACCGGCTACACCTTTACGGGCTGGAACACTCAATCCGACGGCGGAGGAACCGCCTATACTGACGGACAGAATGTCAAAAATCTGACATCCGCCGAAGGGGGAACCGTTACCCTGTTCGCCCAGTGGCGAGCCAACAGCTATACCATCCAATTCGACGGCAACACCGCTGACAGCGGAGATACGGCAGACCAGAGCATGACCTATGATACGGCGGCCAACCTGACCACTAACGGCTATACCAAAACGGGCTATAGCTTCACGGGCTGGAATACTCAATCCGATGGCGGAGGAACCGCCTATACTGACGGACAGAATGTCATAAATCTGACACTCGCCGAAGGGGGAACCGTTACCCTGTACGCCCAATGGCGCGCCAACAGCTATACCATCCAATTCGACGGCAACACCGCTGACAGCGGAGATACGGCAGACCAGAGCATGACCTATGACACAGCCGTAAACCTGATGACCAACGGCTATACCAAAACGGGCTATACCTTCGCTGGCTGGAACACCCAGTCCGACGGCGGCGGAACTAGCTATACCGATGGACAGAATGTCGTAAATCTGACATCTGTCGATGGGGAAACCGTCACCCTGTACGCCCAGTGGTATGCTAATAACTATATCATCCAGTTCGATGGCAATACCGCTGAAGGCGGCAGCACGTCAGACCAGAGCATGACCTATGATATGGCGGCCGACCTGACTGCCAATGGCTATACAAAGACAGGCTACACCTTTATCGGCTGGAATACCCAGCCCGACGGCGTTGGAACTGGCTATATCGACGGCGAAAACGTCAAAAATTTAACGGCTGTTGAAGGAGAGACTGTCACGCTCTATGCCCAGTGGCGAGGCAACAGCTACACCATCCAATTCGACGGCAGCACCGCCGATGGTGGCAGCACACCAGACCAAAACATGACCTATGACACAGCGGCCAGCCTGACCGCCAACGGCTACATTAAAACCGGCTACACTTTCACCGGCTGGAACAGTCAAACGGATGGTGGAGGAACCGCCTATACCGATGGCGAAACGGTTAATAATCTGACTTCAGAAGAAGGAGGTATAGTCACCCTGTTCGCCCAGTGGCGCGCCAACAGCTACATCATCCAATTCGATGGCAACACCGCTGACGGCGGCAGTACGCCGGATCAGGCCATGACCTATGATCAGGCGGCCAGCCTGACGGTTAACGGCTACACCAAAACCGGCTACGCCTTTACGGGGTGGAACACTCAGCCCGATGGCAGCGGTACGGCTTATAAAAATGAACAGAGTGTGGTGAACCTGACATCAGACGAAGGCAATATCATCACCCTGTTTGCTCAATGGCATGCCAATAATTATAAAGTGGCATTTGACGGAAATACGGCTGATGGCGGAAGTATGAGCGATCAGCCAATGGCCTTTGACATTGCAGTGAACCTGACCGCCAACGCCTACACCAAAATCGGCTATACCTTTGTGGGCTGGAATACCGAGAAGGGCGGCGAAGGAACAGCCTATGCCGATGGACAGACCGTGGTCAATCTGACCGTGATCGAAGGCGAAACCGTCACGCTCTATGCCCAGTGGCGCGCCAACCATTACACCATCCAATTCGATGGCAATACGGCCGACGGTGGCAGCACACCGGAGCAGGCCATGACCTATAGCATGGCGGCTATCTTGACGACTAATGGATACACCAAAACCGGCTACACCTTCATTGGCTGGAATACCAAGCCTGATGGCGGCGGTACACCTTATGGCAATGAACAAATCGTCATAAATCTGACGCCAAATGATGGTGAAACCATCACATTCTATGCCCAGTGGCACGCTAACAGTTACACCATCCAATTCGACGGCAACACCGCTGACGGCGGCAGCACGCCGGAGCAGGCCATGATCTATGATACGGCGGCCGGCCTGACCGCCAACGGCTATACCAAAACCGGCTACACCTTTATCGGCTGGAATACCCAGCCCGACGGCGGCGGAACCACCTATACTGATGGCGAAACAGTCAGTAATCTGACTTCAGAAAAAGAAGGCACTGTCACGCTGTACGCCCAATGGCGAGCCAACCATTACACCATCCAGTTTGGTGGCAACACGGCTGACAGCGGCAGCACGCCGGAGCAGGCCATGACCTATGATCAGGCGGCCAGCCTGACCGTCAATGGATACACCAAAACCGGCTATACCTTTACTGGCTGGAACAGCCAGCCCGACGGCGGCGGAACCGCCTATACCGATGGCGAAACGGTTAATAATCTGACTTCAGAAGAAGGAGGTACAATCACTCTGTACGCCCAATGGCGAGCCAACAGCTACACGATTCAATTCGATGGCAACACCGCCGACGGCGGCAGCACGCCAGACCAAATGATGATCTATGATCAGGCCGCCAGCCTGACGGTTAACGGCTACAGCAAAACAGGTTACACCTTCATCGGCTGGAACACCCAGCCCGATGGCGGGGGAACCGCCTATACCGATGGACAAAATGTCAGTAATCTGACCCCAGAAGACGGAGGTACCGTCAGCCTGTACGCCCAGTGGCGGGCTAACAATTACACGATCCAATTCGATGGCAACACCGCCGACGGCGGCAGCACACCGGATCAGCCCATGACCTATGATCAGGCAGCCAGCCTGACCATCAACGGCTACACCAAAACGGGCTATACCTTTACCGGCTGGAACACCCAGCCGAATGGAACAGGAACAGTTTTTAACGATGAGCAGACTGTAATCAATCTGTCTCCAAAGGAAGGGGACATTGTTATCCTGTATACCCAGTGGCGTGCCAACCACTATACCGTCCAATTTGACGGCAATACTGCCGACGGCGGCAGTACGCCTGACCAAATAATGACCTATGATCAGACAGCGGAACTGACCGCCAACGGCTATACCAAAACCAGCTTTGCATTTTCGGGCTGGAATACCCAGGCCGATGGTCAGGGAACCGGGTATACAGAGGGAGAAAGTGTAAAGAACCTCACCGCTGTGGACGATGATACCGTTCTTTTATACGCCCAGTGGCGTTTAAGAATACCAGGCATCAGCCTGAGCCAGAATGTGAGCACACAAGGGGATACAATCACTGTGACCGGCACCGATTTTGAGCCAAACGCAGAGATCACCTTTACAGTGCATTCAACTCCAAGGGAAGTCGGGCGAGTACACGCCGACAGCAATGGGGATGCCCTGTTTATCTTCCAGATGCCCCTTGACATTGAAGCCGGGGATCACACCCTTTTAGCTGATAACGGTATCCACTCCGCTCAGATACCTGTTAAGGTAACAGCATCCGCACACGCCGATTCCAATGCGGCGGACAGCAGCGGGCATACAGGTGGTAACAGCGCAGGCACCGGAATACAGGGAAGCACCTATATTCCGATCATCATTATATTACTGCTGCTCTGTGGTGTTTTAGTGGCTGTATTATTAAAGAGAAAACATACAAAACATTAACTTTTATCATTGGAAAGACACAGGTAAGTCCACATAAGTATAACTATGTGGACTTACACTTTTGGACTAGGAGAAAAACAATGGAAAATTTCGTTGCAATAACAGAAGTAATCAAAAATGTGGTTTGGAGTAATATTCTTGTTATCCTCTTAATGGGAGCTGGTATTTATTTTTCGATCCGGCTGAAATTTCCGCAGCTTCGTTTTTTTAAGGAGATGATCAGAGTTTTAAAAGGCAACGGCGACACAAGTGATGGGATCACGCCATTCCAGGCATTTGCGACAGCCCTTGGGGCGCGTGTCGGCGTCGGGAATATCGCGGGTGTAGCGACAGCCATCTATTTTGGCGGGCCAGGTGCTCTTTTCTGGATTTGGGCCTTTGGATTCTTTGCCACCTGTACGGCTTTGTCTGAAGCTGTGCTGGGACAGGCCTATAAGATTAAAACAGGTAACGAATACCTGGGTGGCCCGGCTTTTTATATTGAGCGGGGTTTGAAGTGTAAACCTTTAGCAAAGATATTTGCCATCATACTGATTCTGGGCATTGGAATATTTATGCCTGGTATCCAGATGGATGCAATTGTCACAACGCTGGACAACGCCTATGGTGTCAACACGCTGGTTACTGCCATTATCGGCACAGCGCTCATAGGGATTATCATCTGGGGTGGGATCAAGCGTATCGGGCGGGTGGCCGAAGGCATGGCGCCCTTCATGTGCGCCATTTACCTGTTATTTGGCATTGCTGTCATTATTCAAAACATCACAAAGGTGCCGGATGTGATCTCAGTGATTTTCACCTCTGCCTTTGGAACAAACGCTATTTTTGGCGGTATTCTGGGTTCAGCGGTTTCGTGGGGCGTAAGGCGCGGGATCTTTTCGACCGATGCAGGCTATGGCTCCGGCGGTATCATGGCAGCGGCGGCAGAAGCGACCCACCCGGCCAAGCAGGGGCTTATTCAGGCTCTGTCCATTTATCTGAGCATCTTTATCGTCTGCACAATCTCAGGCTTAGTCATCCTGCTGTCCGGCATTTATAACGTTGTGGATGAGAGCACCGGCACCATGCTGGCGCAGGGTGCGCCTAACCTTGAGCAGGGCGCCCTCTGGGTACAGACCGCGCTGAATAACCTGACCCCCAACACCATTCCGTGGGAAGGTAAAATTTTGAGTGTCATCATAGCGCTGTTTGCCCTGACCACCCTGCTCGGATATTATTACCAGATCGAGAGCAATGTCCGCTATTTATTCAGAAATGTGGGAACTCTTGGACGAACAATTTTGCGCCTTGCTTTTTTAGCCGCTATTTTTATTGGCGGTATCGCGGATTCGTCAATGCTTTGGAATGTCATGGATATTGGCGTGGCCTGCATGGCATGGATCAATATTATTGTTGTGCTGCTTCTTTCAAATCAGGTTGTAAAGATTATGAAGGATTATGAAATACAAAAGAAGTCAGGCATTATGGAGCCTGTTTTTAATCCGAAGCTTCTGAACATAGAGGACACGACACAGGTATGGTCCAAATATCAAAAGGAGAGTGACCGCTTATAGGGCAGCGTGTTATCTGCTTTTTGCTGGGAAAATTCACAGCTTTCGGTGCAGGAAACGGAATGATGACCGAATTCCCAGAATCGGAGAGAATGATTGTAACCTTCAAATGAAGCTGTTAAGATAAAACCAGATGAATAATCGTTATCAAAAGACTGGGAGGGAAAAGTTATGATGCAGAAAATTCAGAAGTTTGGCGGGGCAATGTTTACACCTGTTTTGCTCTTTGCTTTTGCAGGGATTGTCGTCGGCATAGGAACACTTTTTACGACTCAGGCCATTTTTGGCGAGCTGGCAAGCCCGGAAAGCCTCTGGTTTAAATGCTGGAATGTCATTCTTCAGGGCGGCTGGACCGTATTCCGGCAGTTGCCGCTGCTGTTTGTGGTGGCCCTGCCCATCGGTCTTGCCAAAAAACAAAATGCGCGCTGCTGTATGGAAGCGCTGGTGCTCTATTTAACCTTCAACTATTTTGTCTCAATCATGCTCTCCCAATGGGGCGCAGACCTTGGCATTGACCTGACAGCGCAGGCAGAAGGCGGAAGCCATTTAACCCAGATTGCCGGTATTGAGACCCTCGATATGGGGATGTTCGGGGCATTGGGGATTTCGGCGCTCGTCATATTTCTGCACAACCGGTTTTATGAAAAAGAGCTGCCGGAATGGCTGGGTATTTTCAGCGGCTCCACCTTTGTATTTATGATTGGCTTCTTCGCAATGCTGCCAGTGGCAGTCTTAGCGATCCTTATATGGCCTCAGGTTCAGCTTTTAATGAGCGCCCTTCAGCAGCTTGTACTGGGAGCAGGCACCTTGGGTGTGGGCTTGTTTGTATTTTTGGAAAAGCTGCTGATCCCCTTTGGCCTCCACCATCTGCTTTACTCCTCTTTCTACTTTGATAATGTGGTCATTAACGGAGGAATCTATTCTTACTGGGCCACACAGCTCCCTCAACTCGCGGCGTCGACAGAAGCATTAAAGGAGTTGGCGCCGTGGGCCTCCTACACAGCCACAGGATTTTCAAAGATATTCGGCTGTCCGGGGATCGCGCTGGCCTTTTATTTCACCGCTAAGCCACAGAACAGGAAACGTTTGCTGGCGCTGCTGATCCCAATAACACTGACCGCTGTTTTGTGCGGGGTGACCGAGCCCATTGAGTTCACATTTTTATTTATCGCGCCTGTTTTATTTATTGTGCACGCTGTATTGTCAGCGCTGCTGGCCATGGTGATGAACCTGCTGGGAATAACCGGAATCTTTTCCGGGGGCCTTATCGAGATGGCCTCCTTCAACTGGATTCCCCTCATGGGAAGCCACTGGCAGCAATACCTGCTCCTGTTTGCCGTAGGGTTTGCTTTTACAGGTATCTGGTTTGTCGTGTTTCGCTTTATAATCCTCAAGCTTAACCTTAAAACACCAGGGCGCCAGGATGAAGAAAACGTCAAATTTTATTCCAAATCGGATTACAGGGCCAGTAAAAGTGATGAAGAGACACTTATTGTGCAAAAAGTGCTCGAGGCACTGGGAGGAAAAGAAAATATCATCGACGTCACGAATTGTGCGACACGCCTCAGGGTGAATATTAAAGACCCAAAAGTGGTGCTGGACGATCAGGCTTTTAAGGCCCTCGGAACACATGGGTGCATTGCGAACGGCAGATCCGTCCAAGTCATTATAGGATTGTCCGTCGCGAAATTTCGAGAACAGTTTGAAAATTTATTATAAACACAGGAGGAAAACGCAATGACAGAAAAATATACCATTACAGTAGCAGGCGGAGGCAGTACTTTTACACCAGGCATTGTTCTGATGCTGTTAAAAGAGAGCAGCCGCTTTCCAATAAGGAAAATCATGCTCTATGACAACGACCCCGAGAGACAGAAAATAATCGCAGAAGCCTGTGGGATTTACCTCCGCGAGAACGCGCCGGAGATTGAGTTTGGCTATACCGATGACCCAAAGGAAGCCTTTACAGGCATCGACTTTGTGCTGGCGCATATCCGCGTAGGAAAATACGCCATGCGCGAAAAGGATGAGAAGATTCCTTTAAAATATGGGGTTGTGGGGCAGGAAACCTGTGGACCGGGCGGTATCGCCTACGGCATGCGCTCCATCGGCGGCGTCCTTGAGATTTTAAACTATATGGAAGCGTATTCTCCGGACGCCTGGATGCTGAACTATTCAAACCCGGCCGCCATTGTAGCCGAGGCGACCAATCGGCTGAGGCCAGATTCAAAGATTTTGAACATCTGTGATATGCCCATCGACCTTGAAGAAAAAATGGCGGGGATAGCAGGGCTCAAGTCGCGTAAGGAAATGCAGGTCTGCTACTATGGCCTGAACCACTTTGGGTGGTGGCACCAGATCTATGACAAAGCAGGCAACGACCTGATGCCTGTCATCAGGGCATACATTGCAGAAAATGGCTTTCCAGTCAGTGCAGAGCAGCACGTTGATGAGAGCTGGGAACACACCTTTAAAATGGCCAGAGAGGTTTACGCGATTGATCCGGAGACAATCCCAAATACTTATCTGAAGTACTATTTGTTTCCCTACGAGATCGCAGCCGGGCTGGACCCGGAATATACCAGAGCTAATGAGGTTATGGACGGGCGGGAAAAAAAGGTGTTCAGCGTCTGCCGCGAGATCATCGAAAAGGGAACCAGCAGCGGCAGTGATTTTGAGGCAGACGCCCACGCTACCTATATTGTCGACCTGGCCCGGGCGATTGCGGAGAACACCCTGGAGCGTTTTTTACTCATCGTTCCGAATGAAGGGGCTATTGAGAATTTTGAGCGAAGCGCCATGGTGGAGATCCCCTGCATTGTCGGAAAAAACGGCTATGAGAAAATCTGCCAGGGAAAAATCCCGCGCTTTCAAAAAGGAATGATGGAGCAGCAGGTCTGCGTCGAAAAACTGGTGGTGGACGCATGGATTGAGGGCAGCTACCAGAAGCTATGGCAGGCCCTGACCCTTTCCAAAACCGTCCCGAGCGCGGCGGCGGCAAAAGTCATATTAGATGAATTAATCCAGGCCAATCAGGATTACTGGCCCGAGCTTACCTAATCATATAAACATACGAGGAAAACATGAAACTTGATGAACATATAAACAAGTACTACCATAATCTTAGTGAAAACGACCTGTATATCTGGCGGTACATCAAATCGAACCGGGAGGCGTGCAAAAGCCTGACAATCACCGAGCTGTCCAGCCGGTGTCATGTCTCCCGGACCACATTATCGCGGTTTGTTCATAAAATTGGATTTAACGGCTTCAGTGAATTCAAAGTGACATTAATACAGGACAGCCAGACGCCAAAAGAGGATTACACCAGCATGAAAAAGGTGATCAGCCTTTACAATGAGGTGGTCCACCGCATTGTGGAGCAGAACTGTGATAAGATTTTTGAGCTGATCGACAGCGCAGAGAACCTGTATATTTACAGCTCCGGAATACTGCAGAGCACCGTCGCCCATGAAATGACTCGGATCTTTGTCTCGGCAAAACGGATATTTTATGAGGTTAGCGGAAACGCAGAGACAAACCGGATGATTGAAAAAATCACCCCGGGAGACGTGATGTTTATGGTTTCATACAGCGGTGAATCACCCGAGGTGGTAGAATTTGCGCGTGCGCTGAAAATCCGTAATGTCCCGGTTGTCTCAATCACCACCCTCCACGAGAACGAGCTGGCAAAGCTCAGCACCGTTAATTTATACACGTCGGGGCTGGTCATAAAAAAGGATGATCTCGATGTCTCTTACACATCCGTTACCAGCTTTTTTATATTGATAGAGATGCTGTTTCTAAAATATTTGGAATACCGTTCTTGCAAGGAGCAGTGATATGGATATTAATCAATTAGTCAATCAGCACTATGAAAACTTCAGCGAAACCGACCATTATATATGGCAGTATATTTATAAGCATATGAAAGAATGTCCCGAGTACTCACTCAGTGAGCTGGCACAAAGGTGCAGCGTTTCAAGCAATTCGATTCTGAGCTTTTGCAAAAAGCTGGGCATGGACGGCTATGGGGAGTTAAGGGTTATTTTAAAGTGGCAGGAACAGACAGACGATGTGCTGGCAGTTAACCTGCTCAACCGTACTTATCAGGATTATTATCTCACCCTGGACTATTTAAAAAATCTTGATCTCACAAAAACCTTTGAGCTGTTCGACTGTCCCGGCCGGATTTTTATCTTTGGGACCGGAGAAGTACAGCGGCACGCGGCTGAAGAACTGAAACGCCTTTTCTTCATACTGCAAAAGCGTGCCTTTGTCATTGAGAGTAAAACAGAGCTGGGAACAATGACAGAGCTTCTGAAAAAAGAGGATACGCTGATCGTTTTTTCCCTGTCCGGCAACAATCGGCCGGTAAACAATCTGGTGCGCGGAGTAAAAAATAAAGGGACCTCCATACTATCCGTAACCTCCTATGAGGATAATGAGCTGGAAAAGCTCAGTGATGAGCACATTTATTTTTATAACCACCGTATTATAAAAGGCAGGAGCCAGAAAACAGACGGCTATCTCTGCGCACCATTCTTCACCATCGTAGAAGTACTGTTTGTGCGCTATTTAGAAGCGCATTATTTAGAAAATGAGCGTTCATAAAGGACAGGAGGCAGCATGGATATTCAATATTTATTTGTGTTACAGAACTTTCGGTTTTATTCGGAAGGGGTTTTCAACGACTTCTTCTCATTCATCACAACCCTGGGAGAATCCTTCATCCCCGTTCTGCTGATGGCGGCAGTGTACTGGTGCTTTAATAAAAAAGCCGGAACGTATATGTGCCTTGCAGAGGGCGTGGGAGGATTAGTCAAA
>CAUEUD010000012.1 GCA_959020865.1 Eubacterium limosum
ATCGACATAAAGGGAATTTCTACGATCCACCATACCCAGTAGAAAACTGTCCAGGCCTGGGCAAAGGTATCACCACCCAGAGCGTCAGTATACGTTGCCATATGGAAGAAATTTGTCGCGAGGGAACCGGTTTCCTCGACGATGCTTCTCAAAATATAAAGCGGGTCAGACACAAAGAAAACCAAAATCAGCAGTATTCCCAAAAGCCACATGTTAACATCACTGAGAACTTTGATGCCCTTTGTCAATCCCCGGTAAACACTGACTGTGAAAATAGCTGTCCATATAATCAGTACAGCAAATTGCAGGTAATCGTTGTTGGGGAGTCCTGTCAGGCTGGAAATTAAGGTTGTCAATACCGGTACTCCAAAGCCAAGACTTGGGCCAAAGGTACAGAACGTGAAAAAAATAGATGCGATGTCAATACCTTTCCCCAGAACACCGTTCGCGTTTTTTTCACCGATGACATCGGATAGTACATGCGACAGCTGAAGGCGTTTTCTCTTTTTTTTATAAAAACAGTAAGCGACCACCAAACCGCTTAAGGCAAAAAATGCCCAGGCGATCGGCCCCCAGTGGAAAAGCCCGTAAACAACAGACATGTCAAAGGCCTGTTCAGAAAAAGGCTCATAACCAAAGGGTGGTTTGATTAAATATTCCATCGGTTCACAGATTGCCCACATCAATGTGGATGAACCAATGGCAGAAAAATAAATCATGAAGAGCCAGCTCCAGAAACCAAATTCGGGTTTTTCCCCTTCACTGGATAACCGGATTTTACCATAACGGCTCATGGCGACAAACAGTGAGATGATGATGACTGCAATTCCGAGGAACATAAAGAACCAGTCAAATTGTGTAACGATAAATTTACGGGCCACTTCCACCACATACAACGCGGAATCCGGAAATAAAATACAGTATCCGCATACGAGAACAATGACAATAAGCGCAGTAAAATAGATCGTTTTATCGACCTCGACATTATAGACATCATCAACCGTTTTTTCTTTTTTAGGCTTATCGTGTTTCATGTCCCTTCACCTCCTAGTGATCTTGACATACGATAAAATAGTGCCGGCCATTTCTGGCCGGCCATTATAACATTCGAATATGTGCGGCAGAATTATTCTGCGTTTTCAGGTTTGGTCTCCACTTGAACCTGATTTTTCTTTTTTACATAGATTCGAATTGCTACCGAACAGAGAACTGCGATAACAGAAGCCGCGATCAGGAAGCAGCCAAAGCTCATCTGATAGCCCAGCATACCCGGATGCTGATCCAGCCAGTTACCGGTGATAACCGGTACAAACATATCTGGGATAAAGGCGATAACCGACAGGATACCGGTAGCAGCGCCAAAGATGGTTGTGGGAACACCGGATTCAGTAAACTGTGAGGAAGCAACGCCATAAGCGCCTGTCAGGAAGAAACCGACAGCCAGAATAAGGACAATGGCGATCATTAGCATAGCGGCTGTGGTCGGCAGGAAAATCAGAATGGCTGAGCAGATGGCAGTTAAGGCCATGATCAAAATGAGTACCTTGGCCGGCGAATTGATTTTTGTGGCAATACTGCCGATGATCGGCGCAGAGAGCAGGGCGATACCATATGTACGGATCATGCCGACGGTTGAGGTAATGCCCATGGAAGCACCAAAAACGTCAGTCAGGTATGGTGTCGTATAAGCCATTGCGGCGTAGGCGCAGTAGACAAAGAACATGGAGGCAGTGGTCAGCCAGACGCCAGGATGCTTGATGGCCTCTTTAAATTCGTTGAGGTTAAAGCTTTGTCCTTCTTTGATTTCATTGTCAAACTTTGGTACAAAGAGCAAAGTTGCAATGCCGAAAATAACATTCAGGACCGCGCTGACAATCAAGACAACAATAAAACCAGCCGCGGAGTCTGATACGAAGGCATTAAAAATCTGCTGTGAGACAAAGCCCAGAAGCAGGCCGCCGACGCCGTAGATTCCGTAGCTCAGGCCAATGTTTCGCGAGTAAGTTGAGTCGTCGCTGACCAGACGGATCAGCTTATAACGGATACCCCAGAAAATAAGGGTACTGGTAACGCCCAAAAGTCCAAAAATAATCATGATGCTGGTATAGGACGGAAGCGTCGCGAACCAGCAGATAACAGCAGCGGTGGTGAAAAAACCAACGGCGGCAAGATATTTTGCCCGAATTTTGTCTGCGATAATTCCACCCGGAAGATAGCAGATGGTGGCGACCAGGCCGTAGATACCACCGGTGGCGCCGAGCTGAGCATTGTTGATATTTAAGCTTGTCATCATGGTGTCATAAAACGAAAAACGGAAGTAGATAATCTGAAAAAGAACAGCTGAACCGAAACTGACCAGGAAAATAATCAGCATGGTTCTGAATTTGCTTAAATCATCCTTGTTGATAACACTTTTATTCATCATAGGTCTCCTCTCTCCTTGATAAAAAAATTAGTGCAAAATAAGTTCTGGTGTTGCCGAATCCCTATTTTGCACTAATGAAATGGGTTAGTTATTGTTAAGGAATTTAGAACATGAATTCTTCAGGAATCAAGTCTGCAATCATTTTTTCCTGGAATGCTTCAAGTTTGGTCGGCAGTTCGTAGTTGGCTACGCGATCCTGCCAGGCTTTGCGTGCAAGTTCCTGTACAGTTGGGCTGCCGGCAGCTTCCCAGTTGCCGATGGATTGACGGTTGTACAGTGGTGGCAGGAAGTAGTCTGCCTTGTACAGTTTATTGGTACGGGCGATGTAGTTTGTTTTGTGTTCAACTTTTTCCATTTTGTCCATCATGAGTGTCTGGTCATTGATGGTGGTTCCCTTTAAGAGATGTTTGACAATGCGGGCAGTTTGTTCGTCGAGCATATATTTTTCATAGCCTAAAGCACCATAGGAATCTAAGATACCGCCGAGCATGTATAATTGTTCAGGTTCTACCATATAGCCGGATAAGCAGATCAGCATGGATTCAGCGCCACTCTGGTAATCGTCCTGTTTGGCGTCTGCGAGACAGCCGTTAGCACGACAGGGCAGTCCGTAGAAGTCTGCCAGTTCACGCATGGTACAGAAGGACTGGAAGGTTTCCGGTCCGCCGCATACGCACAGAGAGTATCTCAAATCACATTCCAGAGAGCTTAACTGGTAGATAACCGGTGCGCCTGGCTGAACAAGCTGAGATAATACGAGGCCGGCCAGCAGTTCGGTGTTGTTCTGAACAGTGGTGGAAGCCAGGGTCGGTGGAGAAGTCATGCCAGCTAAGCCAACGCCTGTGATAACCAGGGCCTGTCCCATTCTGGCGTAAGTGATGATGGTATCACACATTTCCTTGTTCCATGCAAATGGAGCGGAGTTGGTGGCCAGCGTAATGGTCTGGCAGTGTTCGTGGTCGTCATTGAAGTCCTGAACCAGTTTGATGAATTTTTCACAGCGTTCCTTGCTACCATTGTGACCGCCGATTAATTTATCAGAATATTTTAAGTTTGCTAGGGTTGTCCATTCGGTATGGATCTTTGTCGGAATGTCGTTTGGCACGACGATGTCCGCGTCGATCAGGTGCATGATGTCGCTGTCCTGATGAATTTTAATGAAGTTGATATAATCTTCTGCGTTGGCCTTGCGGTATTCGCCGTTATCCAGAACATTGACTGGACCCAGTGAAGACTGAACCATCATTTCCTGTCCAACACCTGTTGTGAATTTCATACCTCTTGAATACATGTCAAAGGTCTTTGGAACCAGAGCCACACATTTTTCAACCAGGTCTTTGTCGATATAAACGATCTTGCCGTCTACCTTACAGCCTGCTTTTGCTAAAATATCGCGAGCTTCTTCGTTATCAAATAAAATCCCCTTATTTGCGAGCAGATACAAGCTTTTGTCGTGAATCAGTTCGATGTCCTCTTTGCGAGTGAACAAATTGGAATAAAAGTTACGTGTCATAATCATTACCCTCCATGATCATTATGTGTTTTTTCTTATGCCTTTATATAACGCAAGTCCCGTGCCAAAAAATCAAAAGTGAAGAAATGGCTAGAATCAGCCATTTTTTGTAAAAATAAATATTAAAGGATTTCAAAGATGAAATATGACGATTTTTATCCCTGGTTTCAGATTTCTATTTTAAAATTTACGATATTTTACGAAAAATAAGAATGGATCTTTTTTAGAGGAAATGGTTTGCCCTATATATAATAAGGAAGAACAATGACATCTCCAGGAGATGAAAAGCAAAATATAAAGCCGGAAAACGCAGCGCGCTCTCCGGCAGAAGAAAAAATCTATCGTTAAGTATAAATTTAAAAATGAAATCAGCCTTCAGGTTCGATTTCATTTTCAGAATTGCCCGCAGGTTTTTCCGGCAGAGCGGTCAGGCAGACCGATGCAATTACCAGGGCCGCGCCGAGCAGCTGAAGCGCTGTGAATGTCTCCCCGAGCACAAGGGCGCTGAAGATAATGGTGACGACTGGCACAAAATTGACGAGGATGGTCACCGTGAGAATAGGGATGCTCCTCAGGGCATACATATAGGTGAGGTTGGCCGTGGCGGAGACCAGTACAGCCAAAAACAGGAAATTAATGATGATCTCTCCGGTAAAAAGGCTGAAATCCGGCGGGAAGGCGAGGGCGAGCGGCAGTGTAACTCCCGCGATGCAGGCCGAGAGGTAGGTGGTGATATCCAGCCCTGTATAACGGCTGTAAAGAGGCTTGGCCTGATAATTATATAAAAGCCATCCAAGGCCGGATAAAATCATGGCGCCGCAGCCCCAGGGATTGATCTCAATTTCAGAAAGCCCCACAATCATGATAACGCCCACTACGGAAAAGGCCACGGCGCCTGCCTTTATGAAAGTAAACCGCTGCTTTAGAATTACCGTGTCAATGAGCATGCAGAAAATTGGCACAAGGCTCAATAATATGGAGGCCATGGAGGCTCCGGTCAGGTCTACACCCACAGCCTCAAACACATAGTAGCCTGTAAAGCCGATAAGCCCTGCGACTAAAACGCGGGGAAGATCCTTTTTCAGAAGCCGCTGCTCTGGTTCGAGCTTTCGCTTGACCAGAAACAGAATGATCGCCGCGATGGCAAAGCGTCCGAAAATTAAGGAGTATACCGAAAAAGCCTGAAGACAGATTTTTGTGCTGATAAAAGAAATGCCCCAGAAAACCAAGGTGTAAGAAATAGCCAGATAGGGTTTTATTTTTTGCATAAGCGCCTCCGAAGACAAGTGTCGAAACTATTATACCTGAAATTGACCACTGCTTCAAATGAACTCGCAAAATAAAAAAAGCTTTAAAAACTGAGTTTTAAAAAACTCAGAACAATAAACATAAATTCTGCAAAGCCTGCAAAACTGGGCTTTTTTGAGTTGGTATAGTTCTTGCAATAGTATATTGGCAAGAAAAGGAGGTAATTACATGGCTAATCAAAGTTTTGCAGCGCAGTTATCAAAGGGAAAGCGAAATTTCCTTTTGATCTTTGTCAGTATTGCGGGAGGAATCATCACTTTTGCACCCTACGCCAGAAATCTTTACTATGACCAGTATCTGGCGGGATTTAACCTGACGAATACACAGCTGGGTATGCTCGGTTCATTTTATGGAATTTTATGCTTAATATCCTACATACCCAGTGGGTTTCTGGCTGACCGCTTCAGTGCAAAGACGATGCTGTTTGTTTCGTTTATCGGGATGGCGGTTGCGACAGCCTGGCAGGGGATGAAACCAGGTTTTACCGGTCTGGTATGTGTATATGCACTCTATGGTGTGTTCACGACGCTGACCTTCTGGTCACCGTTTCTAAAATTTATCCGGCTGTTGGGCACTTCTGAAGAACAAGGCAGCATGTATGGAATCAGCGAGGGGACGCGGTGGCTGTTTAATGCTGTCGTTGGGTTTTTCTGCCTGTGGTTCATGGGACTGTTTGCCAATAAAGTTATGGGGCTTCAGGGACTTCTGTGGCTGATCGCGGCGGTGTATGTGGTTATCGGTTTTGTGATTCTGTGGCTGGTACCATCCTTTAAAGATGCCGGCGGCGAAAAGGAAAGTATTAACCTCAAAGATATGGTGAAGGTTGTTAAAATTCCGGGCGTGTGGCTGGTAGGTCTTTTAACCTGTGCCATCTATTCCATTTTTGTATCAGCGAATATGTATTTTGGTCCTTACTATTCCAATATCCTGGGTATTGACACCACATTGACCAGCTCGCTGGCCATTGTAAAAAATTATCTGGTAGCGGGCATCGGAACGATTATTTTTGGTGTGATCTCTGACCGCTATGCCCAAAAAAGAGGCGGCGGCTCCTCGAGAACACCGATGATCATCGTGTGCTTCTGTATTCTTATTGTGTTGGTGGCAGTGCTGATGTTCTCAGCGTCAAACGCGATTTTCTCTGTTGTGCTGACTTTGGTCATCACCTTTGTATTTTGCGGAACACGGGGTATCTGCTACGCGACCCTGGACGAAGGAAAAATTCCGCTGGAGCTCTCCGGCGTGGCTCTTGGATTTATCTCCATTGTCGGCTACGGGCCGGAATCCTTCATGACAGCACTCATGGGCTCCTGGCTGGATAAATATCCTGGCATCGCGGGCTACAACATGATATGGATATGGATTATCGCCTGGTCTGTGGTGGGGATTATTGCAGCCGTGGCGATCAATCGTCTGGGAAAAAGAAAAAATAAATAACGAACAAGGAGAAATTGAAAATGTTGAATTATGATGGAAGCAGTTTGTTTATCAGCCAAAAAGATATTGAGGTGATTCATGAATATACCTTAAAAACACTGAGTGAGGTCGGAATGATTTTTGACCACCCGGAGGTGCTGGAGGTTTTTAAAAAGCATGGCGCCCGGGTGGACGGCAACAAGGTTTTTATGGACGAGGCGCTGATCAGCAAAGCCATCGCCACTGTCCCCATCGAGTTTGAGATGTACGGGCGGCGTGGCGGCCTTAAAATCGGAAAGCGCTATGACCCCAAGGTGGGGCCGGGCACAGACTGGCCGTTGATCGTTGATGAAGAAAATAATATCCGCCCGCCGGTTTTTGAGGATCTGCTCAAGTTTTACAAGCTCATGGAAACCAGCGATATCATGGACTTCTCGCAGCTGCCCATCACCAATCTGCCGGAATTCGGGGGCAAGGGAGACTGTACCTATCTGGCTCAGATTGCGTTAATGTTAAAATATACCTCTAAGTTTTACGCCAACCCGGCGCGGCCGAATCAGTCCAATGTGGGGAGCAAAGGGATACGCCAGACTGTGAAGGAATATCATCAGATGCTCAAGGAATTTCATGGCGTGGACGATGACAAGTATATTGTCATGGAGCTGCTCTGTGTGCAGTCGCCGCTTTGCAATGACAAGGAGATGCTGGATAATCTGCTGGAGGCCGCGGCTGCAAACCAGCCTGTCAGCGTGGTTATCGCCTCCATGACCAACACCACCTCACCCTCCACCCTGCTGGGAACCGCTATCCACGACAATGCCGTGGCACTGGCCACCACCACGCTCATTCAACTGCTGCGCCCGGGGCTGCCAGTGGTGCATACCATACTGAGCTCGCCGTCGGATATGCGCTATATTCAGATGGGCACCGGGTCGACAGAAAACGCGCTTTTAGCCTACGCGGGCATCGCCATGGGGCGTTATTACGGTATTCCTGTCCGCGGTGGGGGAACCCTGTCGGACGCGGTGGATGTGGATTACCAGACCGGCGCGGAGTCGGCCATGACGCTGATGCCAGCTTATCTCTGCAATGTGGACTACATTACGCACTGCGCGGGTGGAATGGGTGTTTTCAATGTCGGCAGCTTTGAGAAATTTGTCCTGGATGAGGAACTGGTGGGCTATATGAAACGCATGGCCCGGGGATTTGACAGCTCTGAACCGGAGTTTGCCTTTAAACAGATGAAGGATATCGGGCCGAGAGGCAACTACCTTATGGGGAGGACGCCGAAGCAGTACCGGAAGGAAACCTACCTCGCGAAGCTCTTTAACAAAAAAGGCGGGATGATCAGCGTGCGTGACGATGGAACTCTGCGTGAAAAGGCCTGCCGGCACATACAGGAGAGAGTAGAGCGCTACGAGCTCCCCGAGACAGACAAAGGACAGCAGGAAGTGCTGGACCGTTACCTCAAGCCGTTGGGGCTGTAAATAATTTTTGAGAAATTTGTGAAATCGGATGAGAGTGACAGCGCCGCAAAAGCGCCTGTCACTTTCTGTGTTTGTGAAATTCAGGGAGGAGCCTGAAAATGAAACTGAAAGATAAAATCGATTTGCCGGTGGTGCTCATACCGCTGTTCGCTATCCTGTTAGCCTGTATTTTTCTGGTCGTCAATTTCGAGAGCGCCCGGCACTTTATCGACGCGGCCTACAAGGTGGTGACAAAGCAGTTTGGCTTCGTGTACCTGTGGATCACCCTCATCTCATTTCTGCTGTGCCTGTATCTTGCCTTGGGCCCATATGGTAAAATAAAGCTGGGCGAGGGCGAGAAGGAGTACGGTGAAATTTCCTGGGCGTCCATGATTTTCTGTGCGTCGATGGCAGCTGGTTTTTTGTACTGGACCAACATCGAATGGACTTTTTATTATCAGTCGCCGCCCTTTGGCATCGATCCTATGAGTGAGACGGCCCTTGAGTATGCCGGCGCTTACCCGCTTTTTCACTGGGGGCCTTCCGCCTGGGGGCTTTATCTGATACCCGCCATCGCCTTTGGGTATTCCTATTATAACCGTAAATGTGAGCATTTTGACGTGGCCTCCTGCTGCCACGCTGTATTTGGGAAAAGGCATGAAAAAATCATTGACCGGGTCATCAATACTATTTTTGTTTTCGGTATGGTCGGCGGTGCTGGAACGACTCTTGGCATCGGGACGCCAGTCGCCACCGCGGCGCTGAACGATCTTTTTGGCCTTGAGGACACTGGTCTGGTCAAATTTATTACCCTTCTTGTGATCACCTGTATTTTTACGGCCAGCGCATACGCTGGCGTCAAAAAGGGCATAAAAGTGCTGAGCAACATCAACGTCGGATTTCTGCTGGTGATCGTGGCGCTGATTTTCTGCTTCAGCGATAAAATTTTTGTTATAAAAATGGCGACTACCTCTGTGGGTTTACTGATATCTGACTTTTTCAGGATGTCAACCTGGATGGATCCAGTCATGGAAACAGGCTTTGTGGAGACCTGGACGGTGTTTTACTGGGCGTGGTGGCTGTCGATCGCTCTGTCGGTAGGGCTGTTTATCGCCAAGATTTCAAGGGGACGCACCATCCGCGGCATCATACTGGGGTGCCTGGGCTATGGTCTGGCGGCGACCTTTTTGTTTTTTACCGTGTTCACCGGAAATGCAGTATCTCTGACGCTGAAGAACGTCCTCAATGTACCGGAGAGCATGAACAGCATCGGTGGGCCTCAGACGGTCATGGCGGTTCTGCATCAGAATCCCATGAGCACTTTTCTTGTCTTTCTTGTTCTGGTCGCTTCTGTTATTTTAACGGCGACAACCTATGATTCAGTCTCACACACTCTGGCCATGGTGTCCGCTAAAAATCTTGACAAGGAGGCCGATCCTCCCAAAAAGCTGAGTGTGTTCTGGGCCATTTCGGTCGCAGCCATTCCGGCGGTGCTGCTGCTGTTCGATGGCTCTCTCCAGCAAATACAGACCTTTACCATTGTTTTCACACTGCCGGTCTGCGTGCTGTATATGATTATCACCCTGTCGCTTTTCAAAATGCTGCATCAGGATTTCAAAAAGAAGTGAGCGTATAAAATGAACCTTTTTAAAAATTATTCTGACGAATATAAAAACTATCTGCTGTCTTTGCCAAAAGAATATTTTCTGACCATTCTGGAAAACTGTTTTACCGAGATCTTTGTAGCGGACCACGAAGGCAGAATCACCTATATCAATCCGGCCTGTGTGCGCCATTATGGCTTGAGCAGCGAGGAGATGGTCGGGCACCTGGCGACCGAAATATGCCAGGAAAAGGACCTATGGGAGCCTTATACTTATAAGGATGTGGTGGCGTATGGAAAAACGCTTATCACTGAAAACCGTTATAAGGTAATTAATCAAAATCTGCTTTCCATCAGTGTTCCGGTGTTTGACGACAGCGGCAATATTGAAATGATGGTGTCATCGACCCAGGATCATTTCAACAAATACGACATTACCTACCGGGTCAATACAACCTCCATTGAAAACAAGCTGGACGATCAGGAGACCGAGATCATTGGAAAAAGCCAGAGCTTTGAGTATTGCCGGGATCTGCTTGATGCCTCAGCGGCTACCGAAGCCAATATCCTTCTTTTGGGAGAATCCGGCACAGGAAAAAGTGTACTGGCAAACTATGTGCACCGGAAAAGCAAGCGCAAAGACAAGATGTTTATGGCCATCAACTGCGGTGCCATTCCTGAAAATCTGCTGGAAAGCGAACTTTTTGGTTATGCGCCTAACGCCTTCACGGGCGCAAGCCCGAAAGGAAAGGTCGGTATTCTTGAGGAGGCCGATGGCGGTACGCTGTTTCTCGATGAGATCGGCGAGATGCCGCTCGGAATGCAGGTAAAAATTCTCGATGTGCTGGAGAATAAACGGTTTATTCCCGTCGGCAGCAATGACATCCGATTTACAGATGTGAGAATTATTGCGGCTACAAACCAGGATATTTTAAAGCTGGTGCGGGAAAAGTATTTTCGTTCAGACCTTTACTACCGTCTGAACACCATCAAGGTCACTGTCCCATCCCTTAAAGACCGCAAGGAAGATATGATGCTGCTCATCCGTCATTTCCTGAATATCTTCAATAAAAAATATCAGAGAAATGTCGTGCTTTCCAATGAGGTGTCCTACCTGATGACCATCTATGACTGGCCGGGGAATATCCGGCAGCTGAAGAACTGTATTGAGCGAATGGTTATTCTCTCGAAGCATCAGGTAGTAGATCCGGATCTTTTTCATCATTATCTCAAGGATGAAGAAGACTACAGCATCGATTTTGATACTAAAATTCCTAATTATGAAAATGTCATCGAGGAGGCAGAAAGAAAGCTGATCATCTGGGCTTACTCCAATTACAAAACAAGCCGAAGGGTGGCGGAAATCATTGAAGTCAGTCAGACAAAAGCCAATAATCTGATCCGTAAATATATAAAATAAATCCAAATAAAAATCCCGAAATATTTAAGTTTCCATTGAAAAATAGCGAAAATTTCGTTATAATTGCGGTAACGGAGTTTAAAATCAAATTCTCTGGGGTATATACAAGATAAATAAATTCTAGACCTTCGAAGGAGGAGAAAAAATGCAAAAATATGTTTGTGATATCTGTGGTTATGTTTATGATCCCGCTGTAGGTGATCCTGATAATGGTGTAGCTCCTGGAACCGCTTTCGCTGATCTGCCGGAAGATTGGGTTTGCCCGGAATGCGGCGTCAGCAAAGATGAATTTTCACCGGAAGCTTAATTAAGGCTTTTGAATAAGTCCCTGGATTGCCGGGGATTTTTTTATTTTTTGCGGTTTCCGGCGGCCTTGCAAAACTTTCCTAAATCGGGTATGATAATTGAAAAGAATCGATTATCAAGGGAGATTATTATGGCAGTTAAAGCAAGAGAAGAGGTCCGCAGCCGTGAGTTCAGCGCCATTGGCATGATACTTATCGGGCTGTTTGTCGTGGCCTATGTATTTATTTATAACCGTTCCATCAGCCAGATGGATGACTACGCTTTAAAAACAGGGATCGGCATCGCGGCCCTGATCGTGATGATTGTGGTGTTTGTCGTGATTCTCCGGTTCATCACCACCGGGTTCTTTATGCTGCTGACCCACCAGAGCCTGAACATTGAGCGGAAAATCTTTTTCTGGCGCAAGGAAGTTGCAGATATTCCGGTAAAGGCAATGTTTGATGTGATGCCGGAAGAAGCTTTTAAGGGGATTAATGGCAAGGTTAAGAATTATACCGTGGCCCGGATTGAGAATAAGGCCAAATATGTGGTGCTTTACCGCGAGGGCGACCAGGTATGCGGCGCTAAAATTCAATGCTCCTCCAAATTTCACAAGGCATTGAAAAGCGTGGTCAGCCAAAACAAAAACGCCAAAAAAGCTTAAGGGGCAATTAAGCAAAAAGCAGTATGATAATGGCGTAAACAAGTTACCCTCTTTCAAAATTTTTACAAACCAGCCGGAGTATTCGTACTCCGGCTTTTGTGTTTTTTGCCTGAATCCGCTATACTTGTCATAAAGGAGAACGATCATGAAAATACTACACACCTCAGACTGGCATATTGGCCGGACACTCAATGAAAAAAGCCTGCTGGAGGATCAGGAGGCTCTGCTCACACAGCTGCTCACCTGGCTTGACCGGGAGCGGCCAGACATCCTTCTGGTTGCAGGCGACATCTATGACCGGTCAGTCCCTTCTAAGGAGGCGCTGGGGCTGGTGGACACCGTGCTCTCTGAAATTATTCTCAGGCTGGGGATACCGGTTCTGCTCATCGGCGGCAACCACGATGGTCGGGAGCGGCTGGCCATGAACGGCGGTATCCTTGAAAAGCAGGGACTCCACATCGCGGGCAATTATCTGCCGGGGCAGGAGCCTGTGACACTAAGCGATGAGTGGGGCGAGGTCTGTTTTTGGACAGTGCCTTTTATCAAGCCGGTGGAATACCGGAGCCTGATGAAGCTTGAAAAAACCATGGGCTATGATGAGATGTACCGGGAGATTACCGCTGAGATCACAGGGCGTATGGATACATCCAAACGTAACGTCCTGGTCTCTCACGGATTGATTTTAGGCAATATGGCGGATATTCAGACCATTGACGATTCGGTCAGGCCCATTGAGATCGGCGGCATTGAGTACGCCTGCGCCGAGATCTTCGAGGCCTTTGACTATGTAGCACTGGGGCATCTGCACAGGCCGCAGAAGGTGCTGTGGGACAAGGTGCGCTACTCAGGGTCTCTGCTGAAATATTCCTTTTCGGAGTGGAATCAGAAAAAATCCGTGACGCTGGTGGAGCTTGGCGAAAAGGGCGCGCTGAGTCTGGAGCCGGTAAGCTTTAAGCCGCTGCGTGACCTGCGTGTCATCCACGGAAGGCTTGGAGAACTGACCGCCCTTGAAGCCTACGAGACCGAAGGCCGGGAAGATTACCTGAAGGTGATTCTGGAGGACCAGGAGCGGTTGGTAAACCCGATGGACAAGCTCCGCAGGGTTTACCCGAATGTGCTGGAAATGGCCTATGAAAAGAGGGAGAAAACCGAGGCTCAGAAGAGCAGCCGGCGTATCAAGGAGCGGATACAGGACCCGCTGAAGCTGTTCGAAGATTTTTACACTTTTGTCAACGGTGAGGCCATGCAGGCGGACGAGCAGGCAGTGATTACGGAGCTGCTTGAGACCACCATGGAGGAAGAAAGATGAAACCCATTGCCCTTTACATGCACCATTTTGGCCCTTTTATGGAGGAGCAGATTGATTTTACAAAGCTGGACAAGGAACTTTTTCTGATTACCGGCCCCACCGGCAGTGGGAAAACCACTATTTTTGACGGGCTGTGTTACGCGCTGTACGGCGAGGGCAGCAATACTTTCCGGCAGTCAAGAGAGATGAAAAGCCAGTTTGGCGATCCGCTGGAAATGATGTGGGTGGATTTTACCTTTGAGCTGCGGGAAAAGACCTACCGTATCAGGCGAATCCCTGAGCAGGATCGGAAAAAAGAGCGCGGACAGGGCATTGCCCGGCAAAAGCACGAGGCGGCGCTGTACGAGATAGCGGGCGGTGAGGAAAAACTGATTTCCGCCTCAGTGGCTGAGGTGGGAGAAAAGATCCAGGAAATCCTCGGCATCAATGCCAACCAGTTCCGCCAGATTGTCATGCTGCCTCAGGGGGAGTTCAGCCGTCTTTTGAAAGCGAAGGAGGAGGAACGGGTCGAGCTCTTAAAAAGTATTTTTCGGATGGATTTGTACAATAACCTCAAGGATAAGGTAGCCTCAGGCCTGCGGGAAATCCGAGGGCGCCACAATGACTTAAGCGTTGAGATGGAAACGGAGCGCCAGCACATCAAATGCGGCGGAGACTCCGAGCTGGCAGACACCCTGACACAGAATGATAAAACCATGGATTACGTGCTGGATTTAACCCGGAAAGAAATCGAGGCTGACACGGCCAAAATTGATGCGCTGGCAGAACAGGAGAAAGAGGCTGTTCGGTCACTGGAGCAGCTGCGCATCACTCTGACCGCCGGCGAGCAGATTAACAGCCGGTTTGAACAGCTGGAAAACCAAAGGAAACGCCTGAAGGCGCTGCAGGATGAGCAGGATGTTATCCGGGAAAGAGAAGAGGCCCTGGCCCTGTCAAAGAAAGCGCTGTCGGTCAAACCCTATGAGGAAGCCTGGAACCGGGCCTACTGCAAGAAGGAAGGGGCAGCGGCAGAGCTTGAAATGATTAAAGAGCGGCTGGAAGGCTGTCAGAAAGACCTTGAAAAATCAAAAGCAGAATACGAGGCAGTCAGTGCACCCGAATACAGCGCGGTTGTTGAGCAGCTTCAGGAAAAGCTCGACATTGAAAAAAGGCTGTCCGAAAGCCTGCGTGCCTTTGAGGAAAAGCACACTGGATTACAAAGACGAAGCGGGGAGCTGGCACAGCTCGAGGAAAAAGGAAAACGCCAGCAGGAAGACAGTGAGTCCTTAAAAAAGCTGGAGCATGAGAGCTACACGCTGGATAAGGAAATATTCGAGCTGGAAAAAGCTTTTCAGCGAAGCGGCCACGAGCTGGAAAATCTGACAAGCCGGCAGAAGCGGGTGGAGGAGGCTCTGGAAATTTACAGTGTCATCGAAAACCGTGAGCGCCGGATTACAGCCCTGAGAAGAGAATGGAAGGAAAACCAGAACCGCATCAAGGCACAGGAGGCCGCTTATCAGGCTTTAATTGAGAAGCAGCGGCAGCAAACAGCCGCGGGACTGGCCGCAGGGCTTGAGGAGGGTCAGCCCTGCCCGGTGTGCGGCAGCGTCCATCATCCCCAGAAGGCCGAGTCTCGGGAGTCTGTCGATGCGTCGGCCCTCGCAGAGACGACAGAGGCTTTGAACACACTCAAAATTAAAAGCGGCTCCCTGAAGAATGAAGGCACCCTGCAGCGCAAAGAAATCGAGACACGCCAGAAAGAGCTCTCAGGCCGCCTTGCGGAAATGATGGATAACGTGGATAATGTGCTTCCAGATAAAGCGGAAGTGACCAGGCTGCAAAAGCATCTGGAGGAGAGCTTTGAGGTTCTGCACGCCAGGTGCCAGAATGCTGAGAAGGAGCTCAAGGCCAGGCAGAAGGAAAAAAGCGGCCTGGAGTCTGTGGCAAAGAAACTGAAAACGCAGCTGGAAAGCTACGGTGCATTGGAGGGACAGCTGAAGGAAGCCCGGGAAGAAACCGGGCTGCTGCGCGGGCAGCTCTCCCAGATGGAGGAACAGATAACCAATCTGGCGGAGGCTTTAAGATTTCCGCCCGAAATGGAAAACCCAAAGGCGTTTTTAAAAAAAGTTGAAAGCTTTGAGCGCAATACCAGCGCGTTAATCGCTGAAAAGAAGGGGTATAAAGATAACATTCAGGCGAACCACCAGAAGCTGCTGCAGGAGGAAGCTGTACAGGCAGCCAATTTCAAAAATGGCAGTCAGGCTTTGGAAAAGGCCGCCGAGGAAGAAATCAAGCTGAGTGAAGACTACAGCGGAGCCCTCAGAGATGCGGGGCTTACACCGGAAATCTATGCGGGCTGCCATAACATGAGTGATGAAGCGATCCAGACAATGGAAGCCGGGCTGGAGCAGTACCGGTTTAACCTCAAAAGCACTGCCGAAAGGGTGCAGGAGCTTGAGGACGGGCTCAGGGATCAGAAACCTGTTGAGCTTACGCGTTACCGTGAAGACCAGCAGGCACTGGAAGCGCAGATCGAAGGCTACCGCCGGGATATAACGATTCTGAACGAAAAGATCGCCCAGAACCGTCAGCAGATCGGGAAAATAGAGGGGTTGGTACAGGAACTGAAAGAGGTCGAGCGCCTTCAGGGAATTTACACCCATCTGGACCAGACCATCAAGGGCACTCTGGCCGGAAAACCAAAGATCAGCTTTGAGCGGTATATCCTGTCTGCGTATTTGCAGGATATTCTGGAAAGCGCCAATGTTTTTCTGGAAAGAATGTCCTCAGGACGTTACCGTCTGGAGGTCATGGGTGACTTCAAGCAATCCGGCAACCGCGGCCTTGAAATCGAGGTGGTTGACGCTTATACCGGGCTGCGCCGCAGTGCCAACACCCTGTCGGGCGGGGAAACCTTTATGGCGGCACTGTCCATGGCCCTCGGACTTTCAGATATTGTCCAGTCCTACGCAGGCGGCATTTCACTGGATACTATTTTTATTGATGAAGGTTTTGCCACCCTGGACCCAGAGGCGCTTGATAATGCCATCAGCTGTCTGCTGGCCATCAAAAATGACGGCCGTACAGTGGGCATTATCTCTCATGTCGAAGAGCTCAAGGACCGGATTGATACCAAAATTATTGTGGAAAAAACCGAAACGGGAAGTCATATTGACATTTCCTGTTAAAGGGTTTAGGATAGAGTTACCAACAGGACGAGGAGAAAAGAATGAAGATTACCGCAATTATGGGAAGCCATCGGAATAATGGCCACACCAGTAAAATACTGAATTATTTTCTGGAACAGATCCGGGAGGATAACGAGCTTCGCCTCATCAATGTAAACAAGGTGCACGTGGAGCACTGTAAGGGCTGTGATTACTGCATTCCCCATCAGGGCGAGTGCGTGATCAAGGACGATGATATGACATGGATCTACGACGATTTTATGGACTGTGATCTGCTGGTCATTGCAAGCCCTGTGTACTTTACCGCGTTTCCCTCCAAGCTGAAAACCGTTATCGACCGGACCCAGATGATCTATAATCTGGAGGATCATTCCCATATTCCGAATAAGAAAATCATTTTTATCGGAGTGGGCGGCGCACCGGCCTACGGACACCAGTTCAAGGGCATGGAATACACGCTGGAATGGTATTTGAAAAATCTAAACGCCGTACCCATGGGCTTTGTGGAGATTTCCCACACCGATGAGACGCCGGCACTTGAAAATAAAAAAGCTGTCGCAGAGCTGGATGCGCTGGCACAGCAGATTAAAAATTTATAGGAGGCATTAAAATGGCAAAGAAAGTAAATTCAAGCGAGTTTAAGAGCGAAGTTTTAGAGCATAAAGGTGTTGTCCTGGTCGACTTTTTCGCGACCTGGTGCGGCCCCTGTAAGGCTTTGACACCCATTGTGGATAAACTGTCTGAGGAAATGAGCGGCAAAGTGAAGATCGTCAAGGTTGATATTGACGAAAACAGCGCCCTGGCCACAGAATACCGCGTCATGAGTGTCCCAACCATGAAGCTGTTCAAGAACGGTGAGGTGGTAGAGACCATGGTTGGTCTGAGACCAGAGTCCGAGCTCAGAGATAAGCTGAATTATTATTCAGCGGAATAAAGTAATGTTTAAAAACGTTATGGATCACATTAATGTGGTCCATAACGTTTTTTAATTTTTGATTAAAAAAAATGACAGTATGCTTTTTATTTATATGATATAATTTTAAAAGAGCATAAAATTTTTGGTAAGGTAGTAAGAGGTAGTTATATGTCAGATATTAAGCTGTTTTGTACAGAAAACAGAGTCGAAGAACTCATATCATCTGAAGTCATTTTAGAGAAAGAGCTACAAAATCTAATTGAGGATAATATGGAAACGTTTTTTGGTGTAAGGTTTTTAAAAAGTGAATATATTATCAGCAATGGAAGGATGGATAGTATTGGAATCGATGAGAATAATTGTCCTGTTATCTTTGAATATAAACGTAGTAGCAATGAAAATGTTATCAATCAGGGACTTTTTTATTTAGATTGGTTACTGGACCATAAAGCGGATTTTAAATTTCTGGTGATGGAAAAACTGGGGCCAAAGGTTGTAGAACAAATAGATTGGTCAATACCATGTGTCATTTGTATCGCGAATGATTTCACGAAGTTTGATGCTCATGCTGTTAATCAGATGCAGAGGAATATTAAACTAGTAAGGTATAAAAAATATGGAAAAGGATTAATACTCTTTGAACATCTAAATACCCCCAATATAAAACCGCAAAGTTATGTAGATAGCAGTATCAAAAAAAATTATGAACAGAAAACACATGATGAGAAATTATTAACAGCGCCACAGCAGTTGAAAAATATTTATGAAAGCATATGTGACTATATTTTATCACTGGGGGATGATGTCGTGGAAAATCATCTAAAGCTATACATCGCTTTTAAAAAGGTGCAAAATATTGTTTGCGTTGAGATATATCAAAAACAAATTATTCTTTACTTAAAATTAAACCCTAAAGATGTAGAATTAGAAGAAGGATTTACACGGGATATGAGTTCAGTGGGGCATTATGGAACTGGAGATTTGCAGGTGATTATAAAAAATGAAAAGGATTTTGAACGATCAAAAAAATTGATTGAGAAAGCATACAACATTAATTAAATTTTAAAAAATCGGATAATAAATTTATCAATGAATTCTTAGATGATTCGTTTTATGGAAATGCTGTAACGACAATTTTATTTGCTGTTACAGCATTTTCCCTTAACAAAAACCTTCACAACATTCAGGCTTTTATCAAGCAGCACCACATTGGCGAGCTTGCCAGGCTCCAGACTGCCCAGACGGTTGGACTCACCGATGACGCGCACCGGATTGACAGCCGCAGCCTGTACCGCGTCTGCCAGAGGGATACCAAAAGCCACAGCGTTTCTCAGACAGTCCATGAGATTGGTAACTGAGCCTGCCAAAGTGCCGTCCGCAAGGGTTGCCCGGTTTCCGCGGACATGTACAGCCTGTCCGCCAAGAGTATAGTCGCCGTCGTCCAGACCTGTGGCCCGCATGCTGTCGCTGATGAGAACAATGCGTTCGGCGGAGAAAAGCCTGAAAGCCGCCCGGACCATAGCCGGAGCAACGTGAACACCATCGCAGATGAGCTCAACCGTAACGCCGGGATGGTCAAAGGCCGCTCCGACGAGGCCTGGCTCCCGGTGGTTAAAGGGCTGCATGGCGTTAAACAGATGTGTTACATGGGAAGCGCCCAGATCAAAGGCTTTGGAGGCTGTCTCGAAACCGGCCTCGGTGTGGCCCAGTGAGATGACGGTTTCATCTTTCAGAGCAGTGATAAACTCAGAAGCGCCGGGAAGCTCAGGCGCCATGGTGACCAGCTTGATACGGCCGCCTGAGATAGCGTTCAGCCGGCGGAACATCGGGACATCTGGCGGCATAAGATAACGGGCGTTTTGTGCGCCTTTCTTTTTTTCGGCGAGAAAGGGGCCTTCCATGTTGACGCCCAAAAACATGGCGCCGGCTTCCTGCTCCCGGTGGGCAGCGTTTTCGAAAATGCCAGACAGCTTTTTTTCAGAAAAGGTCATGGAGGCAGGGACAACGGCTGTCACGCCGCTGCGTGCCTGATAAGCCGCTATGGCTTCAAGAGTATCTTCGGCGGCGTCACAGAAATCATGGCCCATGCAGCCGTGGAGGTGGATATCGGTGAGCCCGGGAATGGCGTAGAGACCAGAGCCATCCATTTCAGCCGGATCAGCAGTCCGGCTGCCGATACAGGGGCCGTCCCAAATAAGATCTTTTTTTAAAAAGTGGTGGTCTGGCGTGTAGACCCATGCATTTCGAATAATCATTTTAACTTCTGCCTTTCTGTTTTTATTATAGAGGCAAGTGAAGCGAAGCGCAAGCCTTTGAGCTGGGATGTTTATTATTGTTCCGGGAGGGTAAAAAATTTAAAGCTTGACAAAAGACGCAGGCAAGCTTATAATACGAAACATAATAAAAAATAAACCTGTGATTAAGAGTAAGTAAACAGGCATGTCATCTGGATAGAGAGCCGCGGACGGTGGAAAAGCGGTGAGGTGCGGTCCGTTGAATGGGCTTATGAGGGCAGAGCAAAAGGACAGTGGTCCGAGTATCTCTGACGGGATCTCCACCCGTTATAAAGGGAGCGTGTATGTTAGTATACGGACTTAAGTGGGCGATTTATCGTCAATTTGGGTGGTACCGCAGGCTTATGGAGCTTGTCCCTTGTGTAAGGGGCAGGCTTTTTTTGATATTTTGGCCAAATGCCATGGGAATTTAGCAGTGAGTAAGGAGTTGATGCCATATGGTTGGCTGGTGGAAAATCAATATAAAATACGGTAAAGATAAAAAACGGAAAAAAGAAAATTAAAACAGAAAGAGGAAAATGAAATGAATAAATTATTTAAAAAAGTAATGGTTGGTGTGGTAAGTGTCGCGATGGTAGCAGGCTTTACAGCAGGATGCAGCAGTAACGGCGGCAGCGCGTCAGACGACGGCAAGGTCACCGTTGGGGTCATCCAGTACGCCACACACCCGTCCCTTGACAATTGCTATGAGGGCTTTAAGCAGGGTCTGGAAGCAGGCGGCTTTAAGGAAGGCGAGAACCTCACCATCGAGTTCCAGAATGCTCAGGGTGACGTTGCCAATGCCGACATGGCCGCAAAAAATATGGTATCTAAAAAGTATAACCTGATCGCCGGTATCGCCACACCAGCAGCGATGTCCGCCTACGCTGCCACAAAGGGCGGTGATATTCCAGTGGTCTTTACCGCAGTATCGGATCCGGTATCTGCCAAGATCGTCCAGTCCATGGAAAAACCAGGCGAAAACTGCACTGGTACAGCCGATGTACTGCCTCTGGAAGCCCAGATTAAAATGATCCGCTCTTTCCTGCCAGACGCTAAGAAAATCGGTATCCTGTACACCACCAGCGAGCCGAACTCCGTATCGCATTTGGAAAAATTCAAACAGATTGCCCCGAACTACGGCTTTGAGGTAGAGGCTGTGGGCGTGACCAACGCTTCAGAGGTTGCCGCAGGCGCACAGACGCTGGTGTCAAAGGGTGTCAACTGTATTAACAACTTTACCGATAACAATGTTGTCGATAATCTGAGCACTGTGTTAAAAGCGGCTAACGACGCGAAAATCCCAGTGTTTGGCTCAGAGGAAGAACAGGTTAAAAACGGCTGTCTGGCTTCTCAGAGCATCGACTATGTCGCCCTCGGAAAACAGACCGGCGAAATGGCCGCTAAAATCTTAAAGGGTGAAGAAAAAGCTTCCGATATGGCAGTTCAGGAAGTGACTGAAAGCTCACCGGTTTATAACAAAGAAGTGCTGGAAACCCTCGGCTTAACACTGCCGCAGGATTTAAGCACAGCGACCGCGGTCAGTAAATAAGTTGAAAGTGGAAGGTTGAAAGTGGAAGGTTTTGGTACAAATTCGCTTTGCGAATTTGATTTAAATCGGATTTGCAGAGGCAAATCCGTTCCGGAACTTTCCACCTTCCACTTTCAACGTTTTGTATTTTATTCTAGGAATGAAAGGATAAGTTTTTATGGACATTATACTAGGGCTGCTTACAAACGTCCTCGAGGAAGGCTTTATCTACGGGATTATGGCCGTCGGGGTGTACATTACCTATTCAGTTCTGGATTTTCCCGACCTTTCAGTGGACGGAACCTTCCCGCTGGGGATGTGTCTCACCGCCATGCTGATTACCGCCGGGGTCAATCCGTGGCTCGCGTGTGTCGCGGCCTTTGTTGTGGGAGCGGCGGCTGGCTGTATTACGGGTTTTCTTCATGTGAAGCTCGGCATCACTGACCTGCTCTCCGGGATTCTTGTGATGACGGGGCTTTACAGTATCAACCTGGCACTGACCGGCGGCAGCGCAGTGCTGCCCTTTTACAATATGCCCACCATTTTTAACACTGGGCTGGCAGCCGTTCTGCCCACAGGCTACGGTCTTGTCATCATGGTGGCGGTGATCTGTATTGTGGTCAAGCTGCTTATTGACCTGTATTTAAAAACCCAGTCCGGAATGCTGCTCCGGGCGTCCGGGGATAACCCTCAGTATGTTGTCTCACAGGGACGCGATCCCGGAAAGATGAAAATCATCGGTCTGGCCATCGGTAACGGCTGTACAGCCCTGTCCGGCTGTATTCTGGCACAGCAGACTGAATCCGCCAATGTGGCTGTAGGGACAGGGATGGTCGTTATGGCGCTGGCTTCAGTCATCATTGGGATGAACCTGTTCAAGCGGGTATCCTTTGTAAAACCGACCCTTGCAGTGATCTTCGGGGCCATCATCTACAAGGCCTGCCTAGCCATCGCCATGCAGATCGGTCTGCCGACCAACTACCTCAAGCTGCTCATGGCCGTTATCTTTACCATCGCTCTGGTAGGCGGCAAGCTTTTCCCGGAAAGGAGAAAGAAAAACCATGCAGAATCATGAACCTCTTGTCCGTATGGAACATATTTACAAAACCTTCAATCCGGATTCTGTCAACGAAGTGGTGTTGTTTGAGGATTTTAATCTGAACATTAAAAAAGGCCGCTTTGTCTCCGTCATCGGGAGCAACGGCTCTGGAAAAACGACCATTTTAAACCTGCTCTGCGGCAGCCTGCCTGTGGATCAGGGAAAGATTTATGTCGGCGGCAAGGATATTACCGGGCTTAAGGAATACCAGCACTCCGCCTTTATCGGCCGTGTGTTCCAGGACCCGTCCCTTGGTACCTGCCCCAGCATGACGATCCTTGAAAATATGGCGCTGGCAGACCGGAAGGGCAAGCCCTATGGACTGGGCATTGGCGTCAATAAAAAGCGCATTGATTTTTATAAAAGCCAGCTGGAGCTTTTAAAGCTGGGGCTGGAGGATAAAATTGATCTGCAGGTCGGCAGCCTGTCCGGCGGTCAGCGTCAGGCGCTGGCGCTGCTCATTTCCACCATGACGCCCATTGACCTGCTGATTCTGGACGAGCACACTGCCGCCCTTGATCCAAAGTCCAGCGAGAACGTCATGGAGCTCACCGAAAAGCTGGTGCGCGAAAAACATCTGACCACCCTCATGGTGACGCATAACCTCAAGTTTGCCATCAACTACGGCGACCGGCTGGTCATGATGCACCGCGGCAATATCGTGATTGATAAATCCGACGATATGAAGGACGCCCTGGTGGTCAGAGACCTGACCGATAAATTTAATGAAATCAGTATTGAGGATGGCAATTCTCTGTAAAAATAAAGCGGTTCCTGTCAGAGTGCAGCGGCCAGGGCAATACAAAGCAGCCCTGCTGCAATGACTGCCACGGGGACCGCGCTTTTTCGTTTGCGGTCAAAATATTTCAGCAGAGCCGACAGACCAAAGGTAATGCCAAAGAACAGGACAATTGCCAGCGGCGGGCTGAGCTGGGGAATATACTGGCTCATGGCGGTCATGACCGTCCAGTGGAGGAGATAAAGGTATAGCGAAATGCCTCCAAGGTACGAAAACAGCCGGGTACAGTGGGTGTTTAGAAAATGGCTCCAGGGAGTTTTATCCCAAAAGCCCAGAACAATGATGCCTCCAAGAATCAGGATATAAAAGAGAATATCCTCATCACTGGTGAAAAGGGCAGGGGCCAGCAGCACGGGGATGGACAGCCAGAGGAGAATATCGATCACCGACAGGACGCGGAGCCCGGAGGCTTTCAGACTCTTTTCCCGCAGGCGGCAGAAGATGGTGTAAGCCAGACTTCCGGCGCAGAGGCCAGCTACGCCGCGGATAATAGCCACGGAAATAAAGGCCAGATACTCGCTGCCGACATTCAGGGTTCCGTAGGTTTGAAGCAGGACAGCGTAAAGCAGAATGGTCATCCAGGGCGCAAAAAGGCGGTTATAGAATTTACGGTAATATAAAGCCAGAGGATAGACCACCACCAGAGCCAGCACAAGGGCAGAGAGGTACCAGTCCTGTCCTAAAAGGTAATCCACATTGAAGGATGGATCCTTGAGAAAGCCTGTGCAGTGCAGCAGCAGCGCTTCCCATTTAAAATGCATAAGCGCGTCAAAAAAGCCAGCAATGCCGTGAATATGGTTGATAATGATATAAAAAATAAACTGAGCGCAGAAAGCAAGAATAAAAATGGAATAAAAAGAACGGACCTTGTGAAGGATGTAGGCTCCGGGCCGCAGAGGATCCTTGCGCTCATCCAGGTATTTCAGCATCAGGAAGCCGCCCGTCATAAAGAAAAATTCAACGAAGACATAAGCGTAGGGCGTATAAACTCTGTTTTGGCGCAGACCCGCATCAAGCATCGTTTTAAACACATAGACACTTGGATTGTAGGCGTCGCTGTTCAGATAGATGGATCCAAAATGAAACATCATAACGCCGATGGCCGCGAGAAAACGCAGCAGCTCGACTGAAGTCGTGCGATTTTGAGTTTTCATAAAATCATCCTTTTTTCTTTTATTATAGCACGATAAAACAGTGAATACAATTTCACCCTGAAGAAATAGAGGCGAAAGAAGGTTGTTTTTAAGCAGAAAAGGGTATAATATTGATACAAAAAAGGAGGAGATCATCATGAGCCATTATAAAATTACCAAACTCAACACACTGGAGTCCGGCTTCCGGCAGCAGGCTGTCCGCTTGTTTATCGAGGGCTTTTACGATATGATCAAGTCCATTTCAGCCGATAAGGATGTGCTGTTTCAGCTTTTTGAGCCAGCGCTGCGAAATGATATGACCTATGTCTGTCTTGATGGCGAAAAGGTTGTGGGGCTGCTGGCTTACTCCGACAATAAACGCCGTGCCTTTGATATAGAGAGAAGCGGTGCGTCCCGGGTGTTTGGGCCTGTAAAGAGCCGGGTCGTAAAGGCACAGCTTATGTTTATCATTGGAAAGCCCGCGGTGAAAAGGGACGACGAGGGCTACATCGATTTTCTAACCACCGACCCGGTCTGCAGAGGACAGGGCATTGCCACAAAAATGATCAATTATGTGGCCGAAAATGCCGGAATTGCCAGCCTGAGCCTGGACGTGATCGGCGACAATGGAAATGCCATCCGCCTGTACCGCCATCTGGGTTTTAAGACTACGGAAATACAGGACAACCTGCTCCTGCGCATGGCTGGCATCCGCAAGCTGCTGATTATGAAAAAAGAATTATACGAATAAAAAACCCGGAGGATACATTGATATCCTCCGTTTTTTTTATCTTAACACCATATCATCTGTTTTGTCTGTCTTAATATAGCCGCGGCGTTTCTTTTTTTACCCAAAGATGATACAATAAATTATCAATATATTTAAACGCGAGAAAGAGGAACCAATGAAAAAAGGCGATATTATCGATATTAGAATAGAAGGCATTGAATTTCCGGGAAAATCCTGGGGAATGGTGGAGGAAGAGAGCGGCGCAAAAAAGGTTGTGATTAAAAACGGTATTCCCGGACAGCTCATCAAAACCCGGATTACCAAAAAACGCAGTAAAAAAATCGAAGGGCAGCCCCTGGAAATTCTGGAGGCCTCCCCTCTGGAAATTCCAGCAGAATGCCCGGCCTTTGGCAAATGCGGCGGCTGTACCTACCAGAGCCTGCCCTACGAAAAACAGCTTGAACTAAAGGCCGATTACGTTTTAAACCTGCTGGGTAAAGCCGGAATCGACGGCTTTGAGTTTGGCGGGATTATCCCCAGCCCGGAGGTGTTTGAGTACCGTAATAAAATGGAATATTCCTTTGGCGACGACGTGAAGGACGGCCCCTTGCTCCTGGGCATGCATGAGCGCGGCAGCTTTTACAACATTGTCAAAACCGACTGCTGCCGCCTGACCGACGAGGATTTTAACATTATTCAGAGAGCCGTTCTCCGTTACTTTGAAGAAAAGAGCGTGACCTATTTTCACAAACGCAGCCACGAGGGTTTCCTGCGCCATCTGGTTATCCGGAAAGGCAGGCAGACCGGAGAAATCCTCGTCAATCTGGTCACCACTTCCCAGGCAGAACTGGACTGCGCGGATTTTACCGAACTGCTTCTGACCCTTGAACTGTCCGGCGAAATTAAGGGGATCCTCCATACCATCAACGATGGAGTGGCCGATGTGGTGAAAAAAGATGACCTGCATATCCTGTACGGCGAGGACTGTATCCACGATAAAATCCTCGGCCTGGAATTTGAAATCTCGACCTTCTCTTTTTTCCAGACCAATACACTGGGCGCAGAAAAGCTGTATTCCGTTGTCCGCGATTACGTCGGAGACCGCCAGGATAAAACCATCTTTGACCTGTACTGCGGCACCGGCACCATCGCCCAGATCCTGGCCCCGGTGGCGAAAAAAGTCATCGGTATCGAGCTTATCGAGGAAGCCGTCGAAGCCGCCAGAATCAACGCCAAAGCCAACGGTCTTCACAACTGCGCGTTTATCGCCGGCGATGTCATGGAGAAAGTAGCCGAGCTGCCCGACAATCCCGATATCATCATCCTCGACCCGCCAAGGGATGGCATCCACCCCAAAGCGATCTTTAAAATCATTGACTTCAAACCCGATACTTTTATCTACGTGTCCTGCAAAGCCACCTCCCTGGCGCGGGACCTGCCATTTTTTAAGGAAGCGGGGTATGCGGTGCAGAAAGTCTGCTGTGTGGATATGTTTCCGCACGGGGGGCATGTGGAGACGGTCTGTTATCTCAAACAAAAATAAGTGTTCTTGCGGTGACGATGTTTTTGCTATCAACAGGAGAGAGGCTGGCAATATGTTATGCAGAAGTTTTAGAAATATAGTATTAATGAGGTGAAAGTAATGAATAGAAATGATTTGCCAAATATATTGTACGATACCTTGGATCAATTAGGAGGAAAGGCTGATATTGTAAGTGTATGTAAATATATTTGGGAACACTACCAAACACAGTTAGAACATTCTGGAAATTTATTTTATACATGGCAGTATGACATTAGATGGGCTGCAACGGAGTTACGGAAATTAGGGAAGATGGAGTCAGCAAAAGTTAGCTCACGTGGCATATGGGAAATTAATAATAGGTCTTAAAATAAGTATATAGAGTTTAGAGCGATATTGCATATATTGGTTTTAACTTTCGATATATGATTAAGTCGATGACTAAAAATGATAGGTGTTCAACCATTGAGACCTGTCATTTTTTATTGTAATTTAAAAAAAGCACAAAAAGATTGACGAATTGAAAGTGAGATGATAGAATAGAACTAAGATAAAATGTAATTTTTGAAAGGCACTAAAATGATGATGCATAAAATTGTTCGATTCGTAAGCGGCACGCCACAATTCAGGATTAATGAGAGTTTTGATGAACGTACACCTATGTACCTGGTTTATAGTCAGGTGAATTTATCAGAGGATTTAACTGGTATTCGTTCGGACGGTAATGATAATAAAATGATACGTACATGGGATGAAGTCAATACGCTTATGGCTTCAGACGTGCTGTTCAGTTTAATATCGGGTGAAGCTTCAATAGTTAGAGAAGAACATGAAGGATACCTGTACACACAAAATTATGTCAAGCTAGTTCCTGGTGAAGATATCGATCCCCAATATTTGGTTTATTTATTGAACGAAAATAAAGCGATCAGAAAACAATTTGCGCGAGGGATGCAGGGATCTCAGGTTTTAAAATACACTGTAAAACAAGTAAAAGAACTTGAGATACTAGCTTTCCCATCACTCGACAGACAAAAAATTATTGGGGATATTTACTTTAAACAATTACGTCTGGCGGCGATCAAAGAGCGTGCAATTAGATTTGAAAAAGCCATTACATTGCAAAAATTGGAGGAGGCAACCTAAATGAATGAAAATCAGTTTGAAACAAAGCTAATTCAGCATCTAACAGGCGGTGTAGGAACACAATCGGAGGATAATACACTTGTTCGTGAAACGGTTGAGAGCTATGGTGTGAAAATCAAGCAATGGAAATATGAACCGACAATTAAAACCACAGAGGCACTCTGGAACAATTTCAAGGATATTTTGGAACAACACAACCATAACACCTTGGATCATCCTCTCAGCAGCGTTGAATTTAATCAGGTTAAGAAAATTATATCGGATATTAAGACACCCTATGAGGCAGGACAGTTTTTATATGGACTCAACGGCGTATCACAAATCGAAGTTGATTTAGATGACGGCCGCCATGTGTTTTTGACAGTGTTTGACCAAAAACAGATTGGAGCGGGGGATACGGTTTATCAAGTCGTTAATCAAATCTATCGTCCCGCAGTGATTGCAGGAAAAAAGCCCCGTCGTTTCGATACCACACTGCTCATCAATGGGTTGCCTATCATTCAAATAGAAGAAAAAAGCGATACCCATGACATCAACGAAGCATTAAATCAAATGCACCAGTACATTGATGAGAATCAATACCGCGATATTTTCTCGACGTTACAAATTTTGGTCGCTATGACGCCCAATAATGTGAAATACATGGCAAATACAACGTCCGAGAAATTTAACAAGGATTTCGCCTTTCACTGGCAGCGTAAAGAAGACAATGGAATTGTACATCATTGGAAAGAGTTTGCGGATGGGGTGCTGAGTATTCCAATGGCGCATCAAATGGCGACAAATTACATGATTCTGGACGGCACAAAAAATAAGCAAATGCTTAAGGTGATGCGCCCTTATCAGGTGTTTGCCACACAAAAAGTGATTGAAAGTCTGAAAAAGGTTGATTTTGAACTCGGAACAAATAAGGTAGGATATATCTGGCATACGACCGGTTCTGGTAAGACCATTACCAGTTTTAAAACTGCATGGCTGGCGAGCCGTATGCCTAAAATTGATAAAGTTGTTTTTTTAGTGGACAGAATCGCCCTGACGACACAGACAAATGAGAACTACAGAGCCTATGATCCAGACAGTGATGTCGGCGATGACGATAAAATAGGAAGTATTGAAGATACAAAGAATACCAATGATCTGAGCCGTAAGCTAAAAAGAAAGGATAACAATATCATTGTCACCTCTGTGCAGAAACTGGAAAATTTAGTTAAAAGAAAAAATTTTAAAGCGCCGGACAAAAATATTGTATTCATTGTGGATGAAGCCCACCGCTCCACCGGGGGCGAGAGCTTTGCAAAAATTCAAAAGGCTTTTAGAAAATCTGCATGGGTGGGTTATACGGGAACGCCGAAGTTTGATGAGATAAAGATGGGATTACACACAGAGGATATTTTTGGCCCCTTACTTCACGCTTACACAATTCGTGAGGCCATTGCAGATCGAAATGTTTTGGGATTTAAAGTCGATTTTGAAACAACGATTGACGAAGAAAAAATGAAGACAGACTACTTACCAAGATTCTATAAAAATCGACACCCAAAGTGGTCTGATGAGCAGATACAGGAAAAAATTGCAAATCTTACCGGAGAGGATATGGATGATGCGGTTGAGCCAAGTTTTTATGATGAAAACCCCGAGCATATTCGGTTGGTCGTTGAAGACATTTTTAAGAACTGGCGCAATCGCTCGAACGAAGGAAAATACAATGCTCTTTTTACAACCCATGTCGGGGGAGGAAAAGCGAGCACGCCGATGGCAATGATGTACTACGATGAATTCCAGCGTGTGAATGCCAAAAACAGACAGAATGGCGGCCAAACCTTAAAAGTTGCAGTGACCTTCAGTCAAAACAATTCCAATAATGACAGCATGCTTTCAACCAATCAAGGACTGTTTGCGGCCATTCAAGCTTACAATAAAGCGTTTGGTACGAGCTTTGGAATGGATAATGTGGAAGGTTACACGCAGGATATTATCAGCCGTTTAAACAAGACGGCAGAGGATAAAAATTTCCTCGATCTCGTCATCGTTGTCGATCAGCTGTTGACGGGCTTTGACGCGCCGGAGCTCAACACACTCTATGTCGACAGAACTCTCAAAGGGGCATCGCTTATCCAGGCGTACTCCAGAACTAATCGTATTGCGGATATGCAGGAAAAACCCTGGGGACGTGTTGTAAATTATCGGTGGCCCGCGCAGAATGAAAAACTGATGAATGCGGCTCTGGCGGTCTATGCCAATAAAGAATCGGCGAATTTATCTGAGGATGAACAGCGTAAAGCCAACGAAAAAGACGGCGTTATCGCAAAGCCTTTTGAAGATGTTTTTGCCGAAGTGAAAAAGGTGGTGAACCAGTTAAGCGGTTTGACAAACGCGTTTCAGCAGCTGCCGCCATCTGAAAAAAGTAAAGAAGAAATGATGGAATTGCTTAAAGAATACAACATTGGTTTGGCCAAACTAAAACAGTATGATCCCGGGGAAGTGGATGGAATTAAAGTGGGCTTTAATTATGATGATCCGGATGAGTTAGTCGAGGCCCTTGGGATGACGGGCGAGCAGGAAGTAATGCTGACAACCGTATTAACCAATGAACTGAAACAGCATATCGCAAAAGAAAAAAAAGTTCCGCTGTACCAAATAGAGCTTAAAATGACACATGTAAAAGACGTAAAAATAGATTATGATTATCTGACAAAACTGGTTGAAGATCTGTTAAATCAGGTGCATGAGCAGCAGACAGAAGAAGCCAGAGAGACCAGAGAAAAAATCAATCAGTTTGCTAATGGCTTGGAGGATCGAAATTATGCTGCACAGATCATGAACGCTGCAACGGCCATTATAAAGGGATATTATCCTCCAGAAGGCTCTGGCTACAGATATCCGGCAAGATTAAACAGCAGTGAGGAAACGATACAGGCAGCCAGCTGTATCAGTCTGGATCGAACACTCCTGGATTTCAGAATCAAATGGGGGATTGTGGATATTATCACAAGCGCCGGGATGCGGGCGTTGTTCAGCCATCATCGATACGGCGTGCAGGATTTAGATGATACAGGCCAGATCCGTGATATCATTGCAAAGGCCAGTGTTGATTACAAAAATTTAGCGCATGATGAGGAAGTTCAGGCGTTGTCAAAGATTAAATATCGCAATGGTCTGCGTGAAGCAATCCATCAATTAGCGGATAATCTGGTGGAAAATTGAGGTGGAAGAAAATATGAATGAAATACAGTTTTTAATGTATGACGCAGGCGAAAAAATAGAAGTTGTCGTTAAAGATGAAACAATCTGGGCAACACAGAAGGCCATCGCAGGACTGTTTGATGTCGGTGTTCCTGCGATCAGCAAGCATTTAAAAAATATTTTTGAATCTGAGGAGCTTGATGAGAAAGTGGTTGTTTCCATTTTGGAAAACACCACTCGGCATGGGGCTCTTGAGGGGAAAACGCAGACGAAAGATGTCAAATTTTATAATTTGGATGCGATCATCTCAGTCGGTTACCGTGTGAATTCCAAAAAAGCGACAAAGTTTCGTATCTGGGCGACCGATATATTAAAAGAGTATATCCAAAAAGGGTTTAAGATTAACGTAGAGCGTATGAAACAGGGCGAGGCTGTGCTTGGCAAAGATTATTTTCGTGAGTTACTCGAAACGGTCCGCTCTATTCGGGCAAGTGAGCGAAGAATCTGGCAGCAGATTACCGATGTATTTGCCGAAGTATCCTATGACTATGATAAGAATTCCGAGATCACAAAGCAATTTTACGCAACGGTTCAAAACAAATTTCATTACGCGATAACAGGAAAAACAGCGGCAGAGATTGTCTACGACAGTGCAGATCGAAATAAAGAGCACATGGGACTGACATCGTGGAAAAATTCACCGGATGGCCGGATACTTAAGTCTGATGTGGCGGTTGCGAAAAACTATTTGTCCGAGAAGGAAATTCGCCGCCTTGAGAGAAACATTTCCGCTTACTTTGATTATGTTGAGCGCTTGCTCGAAGATGAGACCTTGCTGGAGATGAAGGATTTTGCGGCAAGCATCGATGAATTCCTGAAATTTAATCGGTATGAAATCCTGGAAGGGCATGGACATGTTTCCCACATTGCCGCCAAGGAAAAGGCTGTTGAAGAATATAAAGAATTTAATAAGCATCAAAAAATCATTTCAGATTTTGACAGAGAAATCAGGCAGATTCAGGGAGAAAAGAAGTGAGTGAAAAGAAGAGAAGGGTGCCTAAGCTGAGGTTCCCAGGGTTTACGGATGATTGGGAACAGCGGAAGTTGGGGGAATTAGTCGATGTTCGTAGTGGACGAGATTATAAACATCTTTCTGAGGGTGACATTCCTGTTTATGGTACTGGTGGTTATATGCTTAGTGTGGACGAGGCTCTTTCCTATAATGAGGATGCAGTCGGGATCGGGAGAAAAGGAACGATTGATAAACCTTATGTATTAAAAGCTCCATTTTGGACGGTAGATACACTGTTTTACGCAGTCCCAAGAGATAAATATGATTTGAATTTTGTTTTTGATATTTTCCAAAACATCGACTGGAAAAAGAAAGATGAATCAACTGGCGTTCCGAGTTTATCGAAAACTTTAATAAATAGAATTGAAATATTGACACCAGAATATGATGAGCAGGAAGTAATCGGAAAATATTTTGCCAACCTCGACCGCCTCATCACCCTTCATCAACGTAAGTTAAACCACTTAAAAGATGAAAAGAAAAGTTTGCTTCAAAAAATGTTTCCGAAAAAAGGCGAAGATTTTCCAGAACTTCGTTTTCCAGGATTCACTGACGCTTGGGAACAGCGGAAGTTGGGAGAGATTGCGGAACGTGTTACCAGAAAAAATCAAGATTTAGTATCAGAATTACCATTAACGATCTCGGCTCAATATGGATTAATTGATCAGAGTGAGTTGTTAGACAAAAGAATTGCAAGTAAAGAA
>CAUEUD010000013.1 GCA_959020865.1 Eubacterium limosum
CTTAGGTAAAAGGCTTCGTCTCTCGGTTTTTTTGAAAGCCTGAAGATCGGCACATTTTTGTGCCGATCTTTTTTTGCTTCATAAATTCTTAATAAAATGGGCACTTTCTTTGTAAGAATGTTATGGTATTATAATACCATCAGATCGATACTGAAGGACAGAAGGAGTAAGAAATGAACATATTAATATGTGATGACGAGCGGGAAATCGTCGACGCTTTAGAGCTTTACCTGAAAAACGAGGGGTATGATATTTTTAAGGCCTATTCCGGAAAAGAAGCACTGGAGATTGTCTCTGAAAATACCATTCATCTCATACTGATGGACATCATGATGCCCGAAATGGATGGGATTCACGCAACCCTGAAAATCCGTGAGACCGCGAACATTCCGATTATTTTCCTGTCGGCAAAGGCCGAGGACAACGATAAAATTATGGGACTGACTGTCGGCGGAGACGATTATATCACAAAGCCCTTTAATCCGCTGGAGGTGATCGCCCGCGTGAAGTCCCAGCTGCGGCGCTACACGACCCTTGGCAGCTATGTGAAACGGACAGATGTGTACAAAACAGGCGGACTGGAGTTGGACGACGCCTATAAAAAAGTGACAGTTGACGGGGAAGAGGTTAAGCTGACCCCGGTGGAATATAAAATTTTGAAATTTTTGATGCGAGAGATGGGAAAGGTTTTTTCCATTGAGCAGATTTATGAAAATGTCTGGGAGGAGCCTTCGTACAACGCGGACAACACTGTTGCCGTCCATGTGCGGCGCATTCGCGAAAAGATTGAGATCAATCCGAAGGAGCCCAAATACTTAAAGGTGGTGTGGGGAATTGGATACAAAGTCGAAAAATACCCTCCGCAATAGCGGAGTGATCGTGATAAAAAGTGAGCATCTGCTCCGCAATACAGGCGTAAAGCTCATTGCATTCATCCTGGCGGTGCTGCTTCTGAGCACCGGCATCTTTGTGCTGGAGCAGACAGCCACAACCAAGATGGAGGGCTTTGGTATTTCAGAAACCTGGGATGAACAGGACTATCTGAAGAGCAGCTCATTGCGCTCAGAGGTCTACAGTGTTTACCATGACCTGTTTGCACTGGCCGATACCTACCGCTCCGAGGAGTATATCCGAAGCGAGGCCCTTCTCGATGAGGACGCTGTTATTGAGGAGTACAAGCTTTCGCTTCTTTCAGAAGACCGGAGCCGTTTCGGTCTGTGGGAGGAAGAACTCGGCGATGTCAACAGCTATTACTACAGCGAGCGTTCCGACAGCACGGTGCCCAAAACAGTCATTGATGTCATCAACTCTGATGCTTTTATGGAAAGACACGGCAAGGAAATTGAGAAGTACCGGGAGGATCAGATACAGAAGCAGCTCCAGAACTATGCAAACACATTGAACAGTCTGGAAAATGCTCAGAAAAACTTTGGCCTGGAATGGTATATCGAGCGGGACGGGCAGAAAAAGACCAGCGGTGAAGGTGTAACGCCTGAGGCCCTCATGCAGTCCAAAGTCTATCTCGAAAATAACAAGGGGAAGATCAACGCTTCCCAGGAAGTAAGGAATTATGACTACGGCGGAAACGGCAATACGGACAACCGCATTGTTATGGCCTTTGATAATCAGAAGATCGACGCCATGGCTCAGATTTACAGCCAGGACCGCGCAGACGCAGTACTGGCCGTTCAGGTTTTCTTCGTCTGCGGATTGTTATCATTGATCTGTCTGGTGGTGGCCTGTATTGGTGCCGGACGCCGCGAAACAGACAACGACATTCATCTGCTGGCCATTGACCGCATGTACTGGGATCTGCATTTGATTATTCTGGCATGGATTGAGGGAATGCTCATTGCGGCAGGGGTGGCCTGCATTATGTACAGACTGCCTGCCTACATGTCCGCGATCCTGCTGATCTTCGCAGTGGCACTCGCCTACAACTATGTGCTGAGCATTGTGCGTGTTGTCAAGGCACACCGCTTTATGGATCGGTTTGGCACGGTTGTGCTGTGCAAAAAGTGCGGACGCCTGATCAAACGCTTCTGCCGGAGCATCCGGGATTTTTACCGGAATGTGATCAAGGGCCGTTCACTGGTGATGCTGCTGTGCGCCGCCATTATCATCTGCTCGATCGTGGGAATGCTCATTGTGGCACTGCCGCCAATCGGTATCATTCTGCTGTGCGTGGTTCTGTGGTTTGGCGCAAAACGGGCAAAATCTCTGGATCAGACCATCAAAGGCGTGGAGCGCATTTATGAGGGCGATACAGACTATAAGATTGAGGTTGAAGGACACGGGCCGGTGGAGGAAATGGCAAAAAACATCAATAATATTAACGAAGGCTTATCGACAGCGGTCAGAGACGCAGTGGAAAAAGAGCTGAAAAGTGAACGGCTGAAAACCGAGCTGATCACCAATGTTTCCCATGATATCCGTACCCCGCTGACATCCATCATCACCTATATCGACCTGTTGAAAAAGGAAGACATCGACGAGGAATCCAGGGAGCGCTACATTAGGGTTCTGGAACAGAAAGCCGCGCGACTGAAGGCGCTGACCGACGACCTCTTTGAGGCCGCCAAGGCCTCGACAGGCAATATGGAGGTGCATTGGGATACCGTAAACGTGGAAGCTCTGGTAAACCAGGGGATGGGCGAGCTTGAAGACAAGATCGAGGATTCCGGTCTTCAGTTCATTGTCAGCCGGCCCCAGGAAAAGGTGATGGTACACGCAGACGGCCGCCTGCTCTGGCGGGTTATTGAAAACCTGCTGTCCAATGTGCTCAAATACGCACTGCCGGGCTCCCGGGTCTATATGACCATTGACCGGGACCTGTTTACAGACCGTGGGGTTTTTATCATTAAGAATATCTCAGCCGATCCGCTGAACATTCCGGCTGAGGAGCTGCTGGAGCGCTTTAAGCGCGGCGACGATACCCGTCACAGCGAGGGAAGCGGACTGGGGCTCGCCATTGCCAAGGACCTGACTGAGCTGCAGAACGGCCAGTTTGACCTGACCATCGACGGCGACCTGTTCAAGGCGACCGTTTATCTGGAGCTGGTGCCGGATGATGAGCCGGCAAAAGCGGCGATGGCGGAGAAAGCCAGAGAAACAGAAGCAGAAGAAAAGAGCGAATAGACAAAGCGAAAGCCGGGGCTCGATTTACAGAGCCCCGGCTTTTTATTTTTTGTCAAGATTGGTATAAAATTTGGTAGAATATAGAATGGAATTTTTTCTGGAAAACGGTATACTTTAAAGTAACAATGAGATCATGGAGGAATCAAAAATGGACGTAAATCAGTTATATGAGGATTATCCCCTGACCCGGCGTATGCAGCGGGGCAAGGAGGTTATCTGGTTTAATCCGGACTCGGGTGAGACCGAGGAACTGCCCTTTACGCAGGAGAACACAGCCGACGCGGAGGCAAGACTGCAGCGATTTGCACCTTATATCGAAGCCAGCTTTCCCGAAACCAAAGAAGCCAGCGGCATCATAGAATCACCGTTGAAGGAAGCGCCGGATATGCAGGCAGCCCTTGAAAAGCGATATGGCCGAGCGATCCCCGGGAAACTGCTGATCAAGTGCGACAGCCATCTGCCGGTCTCAGGCTCTATCAAAGCCCGGGGCGGCATTTACGAGGTGCTGAAACTGGCAGAAACCATCGCTGTTGAGAGAGGGATGCTGAGTTATGGGGATAATTATGCCATATTGGCCGAAAAACGCTTTAAAGACCTGTTTTCCGGTTACAGGGTAGCTGTTGGCTCCACGGGCAATCTGGGGCTGAGCATTGGCATTATCAGCGCAAAATTGGGCTTTGACGTCACAGTGCATATGTCGGCAGATGCCAGACAGTGGAAAAAGGACATGCTGCGGTCAAAGGGGGTACATGTCATCGAGTACCCTGAGGATTATCAGAGGGCTGTGGCCGAGGGGAGAAGACAGGCAGAGGGTGACCCCACCTGTCACTTTGTGGATGACGAGGGCTCAGCCGACCTGTTTCTGGGGTATTCCACAGCGGCGGCGCGCCTGAAAAAGCAGCTTGATGCGCTGGAAATTGCCATAGACGCGGAGCATCCCCTGTTTGTGTACCTGCCCTGCGGCGTAGGCGGCGGTCCTGGCGGTGTAACCTTTGGTCTTAAAACCGTCTTTGGCAAAAATGCCCACTGTTTTTTTGCAGAGCCAACCCATGCGCCCTGCATGCTCCTGGGGATGATGACCGGACTGAACGATGGCATCAGTGTTTCAGATATTGGATTGGATGGCAAAACCGCCGCAGACGGTCTGGCAGTCAGCCGTCCCTCCCGTCTGGTTGGGCGGGTGATGAGAACTCTGATCGACGGTGCGTTTACCGTAGAGGATGAGGAAATGTACCGGCTGCTGGGGCTGGTCATGGACACAGAGCAGCTGACCATTGAGCCCTCAGGCTGTGCGGGGTTCCCGGGGCCGTCCCATGTGCTGGGCGACGCTGCTTACCTTGAGAAAAAAGGCTTGACAGAGGAGCGACTGAAAAATGCGGTACACCTGGTCTGGGCTACCGGCGGCAATATGGTGCCTGAGGAAGAAATGGAGGCCTACTACCAAAAAGGCTGCCAGCTGATACAAAAATAGTGAGGGAAGATAAAAGGCTGTTTCTCTGAGTTTAACAGAGAAGCAGCCTTTTTATTGCGGCGGACAGGCGTGAATAGTCAAAATCCATAAATGATCGGTCAAGAACAAGAATATACCCCTTCGTAAAATCCTGATAAAATAAAACCATCCAATGCAGAGAAATATGGGAAGTCGACAACCCCTGTAAAAATGTTTAAAATAAGAAAGAGGTTCATAAAATGTTAAAAACTACCCGAAAAACAGACCCCGCCGTATACGAGATTGTTGCCGCTGAGCTGAAACGCCAGGAGGACAATATTGAGATGATCGCTTCTGAAAGCACTGCCCCCACCGAGGTGCTGGAGCTCAGCGGTTCTGTTTTCACCAATAAAACAGAGGAAGGCTACCCGGGCGCCCGCTTTCAGGCTGGCTCTGAGGAGGCCGATAAAATTGAAAACCTGGCGCGTGACCGCGCAAAAGCTCTCTTTGGCGCGGATCATGTCAACGTACAGTCCTACTCTGGCTCCACAGCAAACTACTGTGTTTACTCTGCCATCCTGGCACCGGGCGACCGCGTGCTGAGCATGCGTCTTGACCAGGGCGGGCACCTGACCCACGGCTCTCCGGTAAACTTCCTGAGAAAAGTTTACGAATACGACTTCTACGGTGTTGACCCGGAAACTGAGCAGATTGATTACGACGCTCTGGAAAAGAAAGCCATGGAATACAAGCCAAAACTGATCATCGGCGGCGCAAGTTCCTACCCACGTTTAATCGACTATAAGAGAATGGCGGAAATCGCAAAAAAATGCGGCGCTTACCTGATGATTGATATGGCGCACATTGCCGGCCTGGTTGCAGCCAAGGTGATCCCAAGCCCGATCCCTTACGCAGATTTTGTTTCGTCCTCCACGACCAAAACCTTCTGCGGCCCACGTTCCGGTATGGTTTTCTGCAAGGCTGAACACGCTAAGCTTTTGGACAAAGGCACATTTCCGGGAACCATTGGCTCAATCCATCTGGCGACCATTGCCGCAAAAGCCTGGTCCTTTGGCTACGCATCCACTCCGGAATTTAAGGCGGTCATGGAACAGATTGTCAAGAACGCGAAGTGTCTGGCAGAAGCCCTTCAGAACGATGGCTTCCGCATCATCAGCGGGGGTACAGACAACCATATTGTGATGGTGGACTTAAGACCTAAAAACCTGACTGGTAAAGCCTTTGAGGAAGCGCTGGAATACGTGGGTATTACCGTCAATAAAAACGTGATTCCCTTTGACAAGGAAAGCCCAATGGTGACCAGCGGGGTGCGTATCGGCCTCACCTCCACCACTCAGCGCGGTCTTAAAGAAAAAGAAATTACAGAGATCGCCGGTATCATGAACGAGGTAGCAGCCAATGTGGATAACAAGACAAAGCTGGATGAGCTCAAAGCCCAGGCCGCAGCCCTGATCTCAAAATTCCCGCTGTATCCGGAAGGATATTTTGAGGAAGACTAAACAGGAAATAAAGCGTTAGCTTTGGGAGAGTACGAACAGTCTTCAATGGAAAATTGAAAATGGAGAATGAATGAACGCTTTTGCGGGCGCAAAAACGATTGAGAGGCGGCCTATGCCTGCATTACAATCAAATTTGTTTTACAAATTTGTACCTGCCATTTTTCATTCTGCATTCTCCATTTGTAAATTAGGAGGGTAACTTTTGGAAACTTTTAATAATATGATCAATGCTGTCAGCAGTGTGGTATGGAGCACACCGCTGGTGGTACTGTGCCTGATCGCGGGACTTGTTTTTTCAATATGGCTGGGCTTTCCTCAAATTCGTCATTTTAAGGATATGGTCGGCCTGATTGTCCACCAGGAGAAGGGCAGCAAGGACGGAATCACACCATTCCAGGCCTTTGCGACAACGGTCGGCTCCCGCGTGGGCATGGGCTCTGTGGCCGGTGTGGCGACAGGTATTTATTTTGGCGGCCCCGGCGCATTAGTGTGGATGTGGATACTGGGGCTTCTGGGCGCGGCTACGGCGCTCGTCGAGACGACACTGGCCCAGGCCTATAAGCGGCGGGTCAACGATGAATACATCGGCGGACCGGCCTTGTATATTGAGCGCGGCTTTAAAAATAAATGGATTTCGAGTAAGTACGCCAAGGTCTTTGCCGTGGCGACGATTCTGGGGCCGGGTATCCTGATGCCAGGGCTTCATTCCAACTCACTGGCGAGCACCTTTGAGCGCTCCTTTGGGCTGCCGATGATCTTCGGCGGTATTCTGCTCTGCGTGTTTCTGGGGATTGTAACCTTCGGCGGTGTCAAGCGTATCGGTAAGTTTGCGGAAAAGGCGGCGCCGGCCATGTGCCTGGTCTACATGCTGATGGCCATTGGTATCGTCGTGATCTACTACCAGAACATCTCCTCAACCATTGCGCTGGTCTTCAAATCTGCCTTTGGGGCAGATGCGGTCTTTGGCGGTATTGTGGGCTCAGCCATTGCCTGGGGTGTTAAGCGCGGCGTCTACTCCACCGAGGCGGGACAGGGCTCCGGCGCCATTGTGGCTTCTGCTGCGGAAACCTCACACCCAGTGAAGCAGGGGCTGGTGCAGGCGCTGTCCGTTTATATTGTATCCTTTATTGTCTGCACCTCCACAGCCATTATTCTTTTGCTGAGCATGTCCTACAATGTGGCAGGCCCGGACGGCAGTATGCTGATAGAATACCTGCCCGGCAGCCAGTACGGCGTTGGCTGGACACAGGATATTCTTGAGGCCACCTACGGCGGTCTCATCGGCGGAAAGCTCTTTGCAGTGATCATCAGCCTCTTCATCTTCACCAGCCTTATCGGCTACTCCTATCAGGCTGAGAGCAATGTGAACTATCTGTTCCACGGAAGGAAAATGGCAGTGCAGGTATTCAGAGCGATCTTTATCCTCTCCACCTTCTCGGGCGTTATCGTCAGCGCAGATGCAATCTGGACCATGGGCGATACCGGCGCAGGTATTATGACCTGGCTCAATATTGTGGCTATCCTGCTGCTATCCAGGCAGGCAGTCCGTATGGTTAAGGACTATCAGCGGCAGAGACGCGAGGGGCTGGACCCGGTATTCCATCCTGCGGATTTCGGCATTGATGACCCAGACCATATCTGGGATAAGTACGCAGAGAAAAAACAGCGGTGATCCGCTGCAAAAACTTCCAGGCCGCTGTTCTGGAAGTTTTTGTGATATAATGAAAAAAACAGGGGGTGGCGATATGAAAATACAGGAGACAGAATGGGGCTATGTGGAGTGGCAGCATATCCATGAGGAGAACAATCCAAGACAGTCCATGAATATTGGGCGGACAGTAATCCTGCCTGGAAAGCATCAGGTCGAGCATGTGCATTATGGGCAGGAGCAGCTGGTCTATATTTTGAGCGGCGAGGGGATTTATGTGATCGACGGGGAGCGGAAACGCTGCTCTCAGGGGGCTGTGCTGTATATGGAAGCAGGCAGCACTCACGAGACCATCAATGATACAGACGAACCCATCTGTGAGCTGCTGGTGTCAAACCCTGTCAGCGGGGCTCGGGAGATCAGTATGCGGGAGATGAAGGGCATGGACAGCAGCGGGAAGAATGCCCTGTACGCAGCAGTGGAGAGCCTGAGAGGGCCGCTTATCGAGCCCTTGAACCTGCCGCTGACCATCTTTGATTCGGATTGGCGGGTGGTGCTCCAGACACCCCATTTTCCGGCGTTCTGTAAAAAACACTGCGACCCCGAAAAGCATCCGGAAGCCTGTGCCTGTATGGAAAGCTGTTCCTTTTCCGGAGATACCGCCTGTATGGAGACGGTCTGCCCCATGAATCTGAGAATCTACAGCGTACCCATTATCCATGAGGATCTGTGTATCGGCACGGTGCGCGGCGGTTTTATTCTGCTGACCGGCTCCAGAATGGAGGAGCACGAAGGCCTGTATGATATGCCGGAGAGCGCAGCCCTGAGTATCAAGAAGCTGTTGGGTGAGATCGCCAACAACATTGTCAATTACTGTGTGTTCGACGATGCCCGGCGGGAGCTGGAAACCAAGGAAAACGCCATTATAAGCTCCCGAAAACACGGAGCCATGCTGGAGCAGAATCTCCAGATCGCCCAGGACACGGTCACCAATCTGAAAATCAACCATCATTTTCTGTTCAATACCCTGAACTGCATGGCCTCCATGGCTTTGCAGGATGGCTCAGAACGGCTCTACTCAGGGATCATTGATCTGGCAGACCTGTTTCGGTATACCATGAAAACAGACTGCCGCTTTGTGGCCTTTGAGAGGGAGCTGGCGTATCTCAACAATTATCTGAACCTTCAGAAGCTCAGGTACCGCAAGGGGCTCAGCCTGACCTATGACCTGAATGATGCCCTCATGGGGGTGGCTGTCCCCTTTAACTTTCTCCAGCCCATTGCGGAGAACGCCTTTATCCACGGATTTGGGAGAGATGTCAGGGAGCGCCGCCTGGCCCTGCGGGCCTGGGTGGAGGACGGAAGGGCCCATATCATTATCAGCAACAACGGCGCAGTCATGAACCCCATTACCCTGAACCGCGTGAACCGAAGCCTGACAAGCGGAAGCGGCCACGGCCTGCCGCTGATTTACAGCAAGCTGGCCGCTGCCTTTGGAGAGGATTTTACCATGACGCTGCTCTCCGGCAGAGAAGAAACCAGTGTGGCTGTCAATATACCGGCCCGGACAGTAGAGGAGGAACCCCATGATTAAAGCCATTATTGTCGATGACGAACCGGCTGTGTCCGAAATTCTCACATTTTTTATCAAGAAGAACGAGCTGCCCATTGAGATTGTGGGCACTGCTGAAGATGGCCGCGAGGCAATGGCTTTAATTGAGAAAGAAAGGCCGCGGCTGGTATTCCTCGATATTCAGATGCCCATCATGAACGGGTTTGAGGTGATGGAGGAAAGCGACAGCGAGACTGATTTTATTATCATCACAGCTTTCGAGTCCTTCAGCTATGCCCAGCAGGCTCTGCGGCTCGGGGCAAAGGATATTCTGCTCAAGCCTATCCAGTACGAGCAGTTCATGGAAGCCGTGAACCGGGCTATCGGCTGGCAGTTTACAGGAAGTGCCACAGTCAATGGCGTTTTGGAGTATATCCACAGCCACTACGCTGAGAAAATTGACCTGACAACCCTGGCGGACATTTCTTATTCAACGCCCAGCCAGATCGCCAGACTCTTTAAAAAGTATATGGACAGCACTGTCATGACCTATGTCCACAAAGTACGGATCGAGAAAGCCATGGCGCTGCTGGAAAGCGGTGAGGCCAGCGTCAAGGAGGCAGCGCTGCTGACAGGGTATGAGAGCCTTAATAATTTTTATAAATATTTCAAGCAGCATACCGGCATGACGCCGGCAGCCTTTTGTGAAAAGAAGCGTTAAAAAAATTGGCACAGGTTGCGCCGATCTTTTTTTCACGCTGTGGGTTTCCTTAAGGCTAAATCTGAAAGTGTTGACATTAAGGCAATTCCCCTTTACAATAAAACTATATGCAAACGTCACTCAATCCTAAAGGAGGAATATCATGAGAAAAGAATTAACCGTTGCGTCCTTTGACGGCATGGAGCTGGTAATGACCGTGGATACCCCAGAGGTGTGCAAGGCGGTGGTGGTCTTTGTACACGGGCTATGCGAGCATCAGGGCCGGTACGACTACATCACTGAAAAATTTACTGCCCGCGATTTTAAGGTATACCGCTTTGACCACAGAGGCCATGGAAAATCGTCCGGGGAACGCTATTTTTACACGAATAAGGATGAAATCATCGATGACACCAACTTTATTGTTGAGCTGGCCAAAGAAGAAAATCCAGGGCTGCCAGTCTATGTCATCGGGCACAGCATGGGCGGCTTCGCGGCGGCCGCATTCGGCACCAGGTATCCGGATGTGGTGGACGGCATCGTGCTGTCCGGTGGGCTGACCCGTGACAACACCGGACTCATCATCAACGTGGATATGGGGCTTGATCCGAAGACAGAGTTCCCCAACGAGCTTGGCGACGGCGTGTGCAGCGACCCGGCCGTGGTAGAAGCTTATGGGAAGGATCCACTGAACGGCAAGTTCTTTACTGCCGGTCTCTGCCAGAGCATCGCGGAAGGCCTGCGATGGCTCAGGGATAACAAAACCTTCAGCTATCCGGTGCTTCTGCTGCACGGTGAAAAAGACGCTCTGGTGTCACCGAAGGATACACAGGATTTCTTTGCGGATATTCCCTCTGAGGACAAGCAGATGAAGATCTATGGCAATGCCTGCCATGAAATTTTTAACGAGTACATCCGTGACGAGGTCATCGAGGACGCTCTGTCATGGATTGAATACCGTCTGGGATAACAGATACAGAATCCCGCGGTGCCGCGAAATACGACGCCGCGGATTTTTATTTGCTCTAAAATGGAATAAAGCCGGGTTTTGTTGTTCTTTTGTTGTACTCTGGAGTGTAAGATAGGGTAAGAGACAGTATAAAGATGCAAAAAGAAGGGAGCAACTAAAATGAAAGGGATTCATGTTTTACTCACTACTATTCTCGCATTCCTGCTGCTCACGGCAGGGGGCAGTATTATGGTAAAGGCGGAGGAAGCCGCCGCGCCATCCGCCACCCAGGCCGGAAGGGGGTTTGTGGTCGAGGGAAGCCAGGATGGCTATACCTATGAGAAAGGCACACTGTGTTTTATTAAGGAAGGCAGTTACACTGTCAGCATGGCGCCGGATACACCGATGACCACGGACGTGATTATGGTTAAGGGCGATGGGAATTTTGCGCTTACCCTGAACAGTGTGCAGATTGCCACAGACAGCGAGGGACAGCAGGGGATGCCGCTGTATGTACAGCAGGGTGATCTCAGCCTTACGCTGGCAGGGAGCAGCAATCTGAAGTCAGAGAAGACCTCAGCCCTGTTCATCGGCGATGAGAGCGGCGGCACCAACGCGTCTAAGCTGACTGTGGACGGCGACGGCACGCTGACGCTGCGCTCAGGCAGCAGCTTTGCCCTTGAAAATTTAGGGCTGGGCGGTACTTTTATGGAGGGCGGCCAGATTCACGCCTCCAATGCCATTGTGGATGATCAGGGGGTAAAGGCAATAGTCGTGCAGGCCGGCGTTGAGGAGGTTTATGCCATCAGCGCACACTTTGCCGCAAAGCTGACTGTGAACGGCGGCAATCTCACAGCAGAAGTAGATAACGGTAAGACGCCGATTTATGCTGGAGCGGTTTACTGCTATAACGGCCTGGAGGTCAACGGCGGCACTCTCTCAGGAAAGGCGCCCGGCGCTGGTATTTCCACCGGAGACGGCGAAGGCAAGGGCGGTACCTGTGTGATCAACGGCGGCACGGTTATCGGCGACGCGGTTGAGAAGGGGGCGTCCTACGGTACTTCAGGAATTTCTGCCATTGGAAACATCACCATCAACCGCGGCAGCGTAACAGCCGAAAACGGCTATGTCGGGCTGGACGCCACCAATACACTGGCCATCAACGGAGGTCTGGTCAATGCCTCAGGGGCTCAGGTCGGGATTCACGGCGGGGCTTATGCCAAGGATAAGGAAAAAGACAACGTGACCATCACCGGAGGAACCGTCTATGCCCAGGGCACCAAATACGATATTTACGGCGGCGATTTTGGCGACACCGAGATACCTACCCGGGTTTATCTGAAGGGCGGCAGTATCTTTACCGGGAGCAATAAAATCAAACCGGAGCCCATCAGCTATATTGACGAGGATGATGATATTGAGGTCAAGGCAGAGCTGGTGACCATGAGTGGTCTGCCAGCAAACAGCAGTGTGTCCTTCTTTTTCAACGCTGGCTTCTTTGGTGAGGATGAGGCTGCGCCGGAAAACGGCATCTATGGTATCCGCGATATGGATACTAATGGCAATGGTCAGCTGTGCGTTTATGTTTCGCTGCTTGGACGAAGTCCCTTTGGCGTCACGATAAACGGGACAGACTATGAGGGAGTGGCTGTAAAAGGAAGCAATGGCTATGATGCCAAGATGGAAGAATCGATTCCGGAAATGGCGGTTACCTCTGAGAATAGCCATGTACCCTTTTATTTTAAAACCCACTACATTCTGGAGCCCGGAAACAGCACTGCATCCATGAAAGAAGGGAAGAGTGAAACCGATGAAACCATTGTCATCGGCAAGACATATATAACGCCGCCGGATGACAGCACCGCGGAATACTATCGGCTGACCCTTGACAATATTAAGATTCATTCTCAACAAAATGGTATCCATATTAATCATCATAACACTGAGCTCATTACCAGGGGCGACAACAGCATTGTGTCGGAAGACGAATCCGCTGTATTTGCGAGCTTCTATTCAGACAGCGGTGATGTCGACACACTGGCCTTTGGCGGCAGCGGAAGCCTGAGCTGCGAGGCAGCGCCGGATAAGCGGTATGGAGCCATCATAAGCATGCGAAACATCGTGGTCAACAGTGGCACCATTACGGCTCACAGCGCAGCCAGCACAGCTGTTTTTTCCGAATCGCAAAATCCTGAGGACAGCATTACTGTCAACGGCGGCAATGTAAATGTGCAGGGAACTTTTGGGCTGTACGGAAACAATGTTACCATCAATGGCGGTAAGGTGACCGGGACAGACGAGGGTGATACAGAAACCCTGGTTGTCGGCAGCAAGGGTGATATTAGCTTTAACGGCGGCAATGTGGATGTAAAAAGCGGCAGTTACGCAGTCGGAGCAGAGGGAAATATTGCCATCAATGGCGGTACACACCATCTGCTGGCGGAAAACGATAATAACCAGTATGTATACGGTTTGTACGCCAATGGCAGCATCCACGTGAGCGGAGGCACCACCTGGGTATCGGGGAATACCAATGACATTCTGGCAGAAGCTGCCAGTCAGGGACGGACGCTGCCCTCAACCAGTAAGTCAACGGGAAGAGCAGCAGCGGGAGAATCCGTCATCACAGTGGATGGCGGCAGCCTGAACGCTGTGCACAACACTGTTTCACCTGAACCGGTGGACGCTGCAGGAGCGCGGGCCTATAAGACCACGCTGACCGTGGGTACAGCTGCCAATACCGGCAGTCTGGAAGGTAAGGTAGATGAAAAGACACTGAACCTTAAGGACGCGATGACCGATGACGCAGCCAACCTGTACCTATACCTTCCAGAGCCGGAAGGGCAGAAAGCAGTGATTGCGACCACTGCGGCGTCTTACAGCGGTACTGTCAGGGAGCTGGAAGCTCAGAACAGGCTGCGGACCTTCGGGGCAGTGCTGGTCTCGGATAAACCAGAGCCAGTGGTGCATGTGACAGATGTCAGGCTTGATAAGACCAGCGCGGAGCTGTTTCAGGGAAAGAGCCTGACTTTGACAGCCGCCATCGAACCGGCCAACGCCGCCAATAAAAAAGTGAGCTGGAAGTCCTCAGATTCTAAGATCGCCAAGGTAGACAGTCAGGGTAAGGTCACAGGCGCAGCCGCCGGAAAGGCCACCATTACTGTCACCACTGAAGATGGCGGAAAGACCGCCAGTGCGGTCATCACAGTGAAAAAAGCCGGCAGGGACGGCCCGCACACGGGGATTCTGTCCGAGCAGGCCTCTGTACCGGCAGCCCTGATTCTGCTGGCCGGTTTTACAGCGCTCACAGCTGTGGCAGCCCGAAGAAGATAGAAGGATTCATAAAGGAGGAAACAAAATGAAACGTAAAGCAGCTGTAGTTTTAAGCGTTCTGGTATTTGCGGTACTGGTGGTTACTGCCTGTTCAAATACCGGACAGAAGAAGGAAGAAATTCCGAATCCCATGGTGCGTTATGATACAATCGATCAGATTGAGAAGAAAATCGGGTATTCTCCGGCGATTCTGCCAGCCTACTCTGGCTTTGAGTTAAAAGAGATGTATATTATCGGCGATGAGCTGGTGGATCTGAGATACCAGAAAACAGGCGGAGCGGAAGCGACAGTCCGCAGCCAGAAGAACGCCGAGGGTGACATCAGCGGTTATCAGCAGCTGAGTTACAGTCCGGAAACCTATAACGGCATCACTTATAACATCGCTGAAAATGCTGAAGATAAGGATCTTATTGCGTATTTTACGAAGGGAGACATGACCTACTCCATGTCCGCGTCTGGGCTGGATAAGGATACCTTTAAGAGTGAATTTGCAGCAGTGATCGACACGGTCAATAATCAATAGCGGCCCCAAAAGGCCGAGACAGCCAGGAAAGGACAGACAAGATGGGAAAAGGACGTTATTACAGAAGTAAAAGAAAAATTCATTTAAAGCCGCAGTTTTTTATCGTTTTGGCAGCAGTAGTTCTGGCCTGCGTCGCGGTGTCTTCTGTAATGATCGGAAGACATAATGCTGAAAAGGAAGCGGCAGCCCGGTCTGAGCTCACCGATAAAATGGCCTGGCTCAGCAGCGGTTTTCAGGCACCGTCCGCGGCCGGTGTACTGCAGATGGCAGTCAATGAGCAGAAAAAAGCCGGAGGGCCAAGGGTGAACGCTGAGCTGAGGGCTAAGATGGATGAAGTTAAGGCAAAGCTGGCAGCGGATGACACTGCTGATCTGAAGGTGGTCTTTTTCAGCTTTGACGACGGCCCCAGCGAGCACACAGGAGAGATATTAGACTTGCTTAAGAAGTACAATATCAAGGCCACTTTTTTTACCAATGGTCGAGAGGGAAAGGTTATGGAGGAAGCCTACCAGCGCATTGTGAAGGAAGGGCATACGCTGGCCAACCATACCTGGAGCCATCAGTACAGCCTTTATAACAACCCAGACGCCTTTTACGCCGATGTGGAAAAGCTGGACACTTATCAGAAACAGGTGACAGGACTCACGCAGACCTCCCATCTGTTTCGTTTTCCGGGCGGTTCTGCAAATGCCAATACTACCTGCACTCAGGGAATTGTGAACCGGGGCTACAACTATGTGGACTGGAACGTGGTGTGCGGCGACGGCACCAGCAACAGCCTGAGCGTGGAGCAGCTGACGCAGAATTTTATCGACGGTGTCCATAAGCACAATGTTTCAACCGTGCTCTGCCATGCCGAGCAGAAGGAAAATACCCGCAAGGCACTGGAAAAAACCTTTAAAACCTTGCTGAAGGAAGGCTACACCTTTTTGCCCATGGAATACGACATGGAACTGCCAAGACAACTGTAGGAGAAGGGAGAAAAGAAAATGAACCCCTGGAGGACTGGCAGGGGCGCCTTTATCAGAGAAACTCTGGCGCTTCTGCGGTTTAATTTCTAAACATTGGCAGTGTTTGAGCTGGTTTATAAATTAGACAGTACCCTTGTGGTGCTGCCTCTGTTAAACTTTAGGCAGCGCAGGATTTTGGCTTTTGAGGGATTTTCCTGTGATTTCGGAAGGCTGCCCGTATTTTTAACCCCAGAAATATCTGGCAGTTCTGTTTTTCGTGCTTATTATGCCTGTGCTTCACATCGGTATTTCCTCTGATCACAGAGCTTTCGGTGCCAGGCTTTATCTGGAGTACATCAAAGGCAATTCTGCCTTTTAAAAAGGGTGTTTTTTTAAAACCGTGAGCGGCTTTTTACTCTGGAATATAAAGACGAGCGGCTTATGACCCTGGATGAAACTGTAGAAAATTCAAATGTGCACGCCTGGACCGTCAACGATGCGGACAGCATGCAGAGGACAATTGACAGGGGTGTGGATAATATTATGACCGATGATGTGCGCACTGTCTTTAGAGTAACGGATGAAAACCACTCTACCCGGGAGGAAATGCTGAATAATACTGTACAGCAGGTCATTTTTGGGCTGTAAAATAAAAATCGGCTGCGAGAGGTAAGCCAATGAAAAGACATTATTTTATAAGAAAAACATCAGTACTGCTGGCAGTATTGATGTTTTTATGGGGCATGTCCGCCGTATGGGCGGCGGATATGGATAACCCGATAGAGACATCCGTCCAGATCAGTGTGAGTCCCGGGACAGCAAAACTGGGACAGGCACTTTTTTTGAACGCGAAAATCCACGCCCAGTCTCTGGCAGTGGTAGAGAGCGGCCGTGTAGACTTTTACCTGATCGACGATGACAGCGGCACCGAAAGGCTTGTGGGGGTAGCGGCAGTACAGAAGAGTGTGGCAAAAAAGGGTTTAAAACCGGGATACAGCGTTTATCCTGCCAGAGCAGGGACTTATACCCTTATCGCCCGATACCGGGCCGCAGAGGGCGGTTACGCAGACTCTGAGACAAGAATCGTCCTGAGCCTGAGCGATTCCAATGCCGGACCGGCAGGGCTGATTACCGGCGCTGCCCTGGCGGATGAGGGATCGGTGCTGCTGGCCGCAGGCATGCTTTTAGCGCTGGTGCTTTTGATAATCCTATGGTACTGGTTCATACACCGGGACAAGTTCGATACCTTCTAAAAAAATCCCATGGCGTCGCTTTTTCGACGCCTGCGGGATTTTTTAGTTTTGCTTGATTTTTCATGGTTGTTCCTCTGGTTTAGAAAAGCAGTGGTAAGCTCAGCCCAGCTGCAGTTATTCATCTACTCCCCATGAAAGGGATTGATGGCGTCATTGTCTCCTTTTAGAAAACGGTAATAATCGCAGTCCGCCCTTTTGGTATCCATTGTCAGGTAGCTCCATTTTTTAATGAGGCCATCCTCCACCCCAACATTTTCGAGGGCGCGCCTAAGACTTGAGATAACATTTTGAGCGTGTTTTTTATTTCCGGTAGGGCCAGAGGTGTTCTTGAACAGAAACCTGAATTTAAGCTTTGTGGTATATAATTGAGACGATTACAAGAAAAGAGGTGACAGGCATGGGGACACAGCATGAAGTGACAAGGAAACAGCCCTTGCTAAACGCAAATGGGCGGATAGAAGAGCCAGGCTGGGCAAAGCAGCTGGTGTGGGACTACAACCGCGATTGCATTGCGGCGCCCTGGTACAGGCGCAAGGAATGGGATTACTATCTGGTAGGCGACGGGCAGACCGGCGTGGCCTTCACCCTGTCCGATCTGGGCTACGCGGGCATGGCGAGCGTATCTTTCCTGAATTATATGGATTGGACAGAGCATACCGAAACCATTGTGGAGCCACTGCCAAAAGGAAAGTACGGATTAGGCTGCTGCTCGGACAGAGGAAGCTGCGGTGTCACGCATCCCAAAATCCGGTTGTCTTACACAGCAGAGAAGAATAAGCGCCGTATTTACTGCTATTTCCCTGAATTTTGGGAGGGAAAGGCATTGGAGACGGATATTGTGCTCTACGAGCCGAATATGGATACCATGTGCATTGCGACGCCCTGGGCAGAAAAGCCAACGGCCTTTTACTATAATCAGAAGATCAACTGTATGCCCGCCTGCGGCTGGGTAAAGCTCGGAGATGAAAAACACCGTTTTACACCGGACAGCGCCATGGGTGTGCTGGACTGGGGAAGAGGTGTCTGGACCTATGACAATACCTGGTACTGGGGAACCGGCAGTGGGTGGCATGATGGCGAGCCCTTTGGCTTTAACCTGGGCTATGGCTTTTCGGACCGCAGCAGTGCCAGCGAGAACATGGTATTTTACCGTAACCGTGCCCACAAGCTGGACGAGGTCACCTTTATGATTCCCAGAGACGAGTCGGGCGGCTATGCTTTTATGGAGCCCTGGTATCTGACCTCAAATGACGGCCGTTTTGTGGGAAGTTTTATTCCCAGAATGGATCGTCAGGCTAACATCAACCTGCTGGCCGTCAGAAGCGTGCAGCACCAGGTGTTTGGCTGCTTCAGCGGAAAGGTGACTCTGGACGACGGCACCGTCCTCGACATCAGAGATTTCCTCTGTGCTGTCGAGGTGATCCACAATATGTACTGATGAAAAAAAGAACCCGTATCGCCGCGATACGGGTTGAAATTTTCCGTTTTCAAATTTTCATTAAAATCACCGCTTGCTTTAACTTTATATGTATATTTCGATTTTATCTAAACCATAAAACACCGCGAGCCTTTCTCGCGGTGTTTTTAATTTCAGACTCTGTGTTTTCTAATATGATGGCGGCGTATGAGGAGAATAATGATAATCAGCAACACAATCAGGCCTGCGATGATACCGTAAACCGCCAGGGCGATGGAGGATGGGTTTGCGAAGAAGGTGACGAGGGTGTTATCCACTGGCGTCTTGACCTCCCGGGCAATATTGTAGCTGGCAGGAATGGTCCGCAGCCCGCTCTCGCCCACCGGGAAGGAGTGGATGTAATCGGACAGGGCGATCCACTCCTTGGCCTCTGCGCCAGTTGGTGTGTGAATAATCAGCGTGTTGGTGTCTGAGACCGGATTGCCGTCCTTATCCCTGGGCGCCAGCGTGATGATGCCATGGGACATCTTGGTCATGAGTCCGGTCATATTGGCAAGATACTGGCTGGTGGTTACGCGGTACAGCCGGTCTTCATCCAAGGGGGTCCAGGTGCCGTCTGCGTTTTGGGTTTCCACCCCCGTCACCTTATCCAGCGGGAGACGGCTGTCATTGTAGGTGTAGCGCAGGACGGAAAAGGAGAACTGAACCTCCTGCATCATGGGATACATGGAGACGTCGATCTGGCACAATGTTTTAAGCTCTGAGCCGTAGAGATAAAAGTCCACCAGCGGATAGCCCACACTCCCGTCAGAGCCTGAGCCCAGCGAGAGGATATTATAGACGCCTGATTCACTCAGGTTTCCTTTATAGATGGTATCCCGGACAAGGCCTGCATTGACAAGGGAAATATCTGCGTCCACACCGTTCTGGGCAGCGCCGTAGCGGTAGGCGTCGGTGATAATATCGCCGAGGTCGGAGTTGCCAAAGCGCCCGAGCAGATCATCCACAGTGGCGAAATTGTGGTCGGAGACGGCCGCGGTGGCGTCAAAGCTCTTGCCGAGCGGTGTTAAAAATTCCTGCTGAACAACATCCTTGTAGGGGTTGATGGACGCTGCGATGTCCGGATCCATGGCCACGTCCCGGCTGTTTTCAATCAGCTGGTAGCTGTCCACCTTCACGGTGTTGTCAGCTTCAAGTTTCAGGTCCAGAAGACCCAGCTGTTCGCCGCGCCAGCCACAGCCCACAATGGTGGTGCGGCCCTCGGTAATGGGCGTATCCAGCGTGGTGTGCGTGTGTCCGCTGACAATGACGTCGATATCCGGCACAGCTTTTGCAAGCTGCTGGTCTTCAGACTTTTCAATATCCGGATTGGTGCCGCCGTGGGACAGGCAGATAATGACATCTGCGTTCTGTGCTTTCAGGCTGTCCACACAGGCATTGGCAGTCTCGATGGTGTCGGCAAAGCTCAAAGGGGCATAATTGACCGTGTAATCCTGGGCGACCTGGCTGAGCATGCCAAAGACCCCGATTTTCAGCCCGCCGCGCTCAATGATTTTTGTGGCGCTGCTGCCATAGGCATCAAAGGCAGCTTTGATCTCCTCTGATTTGGGCTCATCGCCAAAGACCATGTTTGAGTTGAGCATGGCCGGACGGTTCTGCGCCTTGGAGGCTGACCGCAACGCGGCGGCGAGCCCATCGGCGCCATAGTCAAATTCATGGTTCCCGATGGTGGTGGCGTCAAAGCCCATCTCGCCCATCAGGCATAAATCCGGAGCGTGGGTTTTAAAAATACTGTTGAACAGAGTGCCCATGGAAAAATCGCCCGCGTCCAGCACAACAGTGTTGTCGGTGAGGTTTTCCTTAATCAGGGTCGCCAGCCGGGCGTAGCCGCCCATGGTGGTGCGGCCGTCGAGACCATCCGCCACGTCGTAGGGCAGGATATAGGAGTGGAGGTCATGGGTAAAGAGCACCCGGAGCTCCCGCTTCTCTCCATTCTCTGTTCCTGCCGCAAGCGCGGCGGGTGCCAGCCAAAACAGGCAGAAAGCCAGAAGCAGAAAAACTGTGGCCATACGTTTGATTTTCATCGTAAAATCCCCCTTATTATGGATTGCTTCCCCTTTGTTGGTGTCTTTATTATACACCTTTATTGACATCAAAAGAGCAACGGGAAGCTGGAAAATTTCCCAAATTAAGAAAGCCCCCGTGACGCTGCGCAAACGCAATGACACGGGGGTTTTTAACCTTTGGGGAGCGGAGAGGCTTTTTTACCAGCTTCCACCGCCAACGCCGCCACCACCGCCGCCGGAGAAGCCGCCGCCGCCAGTGAAACCGCCGCCGCCGAAGCCGCCGGAACCGGAGTTCGGGGGAACGGTAATGTTGGTTGAGATAGCGTTCATGCTGTGCATGAGAGCGTTGGTGAAATAAATTGTATTGAACATGCTGTAGGAATCATAGGTTCTGTACCAATGTGGCGGTTCGATGGCCAGGCTTTCAAACCGTTTGGCCCATTTGTCCGTGACGCCCAGCACATAAGCATAGGGGAGCACATCAAAGAAATAGTTGGGGTTTTCATCCACCAGGGTTTTGATGCGGTCCAGCTCTGCGGTCTGGATAAAATTTTTAAAGCCAAGGGTTTCGCCGAGCCACTTGTTGCCCTGTGGTGTCCGCTTGGTGGCAAAGGCACCCAGGAACGCCGCGATAACAGATACCACCACCGGCACCAGCGGCATCAGAATCGTGCCAAAGGTGACCGTGCCTGTGGCCAGCACAATGACCAGGAGGGCGGCGGAGATCAGGGAGCCCGCGATCACACGTCCGGTAAAGGAGCCTGTGGTCATGCCCTGCCGGGTTTCGATGGTGTGGGCCAGGAAGCTGAGTCCCGCAAAGGGAAGAATCCCGAACAGGCAGCCCATGATCAGCACCATGAACACATCAAAGTAGCCCTCGGTCCGATAGCCGGTAACACAGCCGAAAATGAACAGAGGAAGGAAGCAGGCCAGGTGAATAAAGGCCTGGGCTGTCTTGGAGCCAGAAGTGAACAGCTTGTTCTGGGGCTCCGCGAAAAAGCCGCCGACCTCAGCCTTGGCCACCTGCATATCCTCGTAAAAGGTATCCTCCAGATCCTTCATGCTGGAGACAGTGCGTCCGCCCGGAAAAAGGGCGCGCATAACCGTGCGTTCAAAATTCAGAGCGTCAGCCGGGAGCTCCTGAACCTTCTCAAATTTAAAGTTCTTTTTGCTGGTCTGCTCAATGGTCAGATAGCCCTTATCCGCCAGATACATGATCATGGACAGGATTTCCTCATTGCCGGTTTTGCCGTCAATGATGGTGCCAACCTGGGCTGGTGTGAGTTTATCCGGCGCGTAGAACATGACGGGCTCCAGTGGCTTATGGTCACGGCCAAAGCGGAACCACAGGACAACAGCGAGCGCCAGGCACAGGCCGGAGACAATATAGACCATGGGATTCCATTCGTTACCGGTACGCGCGCCTACAAAATACCCCTGAGGCAGACGGATATTCAAAGTGAGACCTTCTCCAGCGGCTAAAGGCTGTTTAAGATTACCAGTGATCGTATTACCTTCTACCGTATAGTTGACTAGATCTGTATTAGTGGAGCCATAAGAGCCACCTATAAATTCAATAGTAGTATTGGATAAGTCGATAGGTTTAGGCATATTGATTGTAAAGGTTGCACTTTCTACGCCAGTTGCCCAGTCTTTTGAAATAAGGTTGTAATAAACATCATCAAATTCTTGAATATGATCGTCGCCAGGATCCCAGCGAAAAATTAAGGGATATGTTTGAACGCCGTCAACATATTCATCTTCATCACCAACTCTTATCAGCTTTGTGCCGTTCTCGTTTGATGTTTCAAAATTATAACCAGGAACATCAATCCGGCTGATTTGAGCATTATAGCTTGTTTCAGTAGCTTTACCGTTAATATCACGATAAAAAGAACCAGAATAAGGGATATAAAAATAAAGTCCGTGCTGCGGCTTAGTGAAATCAACAACAATATTATTTGACACATCATAACTGTGATTTTCGTTTACGTTCATTGTAACATCAAAATTAAGCGTATCATAATATGCCGCTGCCAGACTAGCCCCTGGGAACACAAGCGCCAGCAGCAGAAGAAGCGCCGCCAGTACAGGCAGTTTCTTTTTCATGGGTGCACCTCCTTAAAGGAATGTAAAAAGGAGAATGGAGAATTAAAGCTTTTGTTCTTTTAATTCTCAATTCTCCAAGCTTAATGGTCCGTTGATTTAAAATTGTACTTTGACGTTTTCGCGCTCTTCCTGAGAAGACACTTCAAAATAAGGTTTCTTTTCAAAATGAAACATTCCTGCAATGATGCTGCTCGGGAACATTTCAATTTTGTTGTTCAGGTTTTTCACAGAAGCGTTGTAGTATTTCCGTGAATTGGCAATGTCTTCTTCAATGGTCTGAAGCTGACGCTGCAGATCCATGAAGTTGGTGTTGGCCTTGAGATCCGGATAGGATTCAGCAACGGCGAACAGACTTTTCAAGGTGCCAGTCAGTGCGTTTTCGTTTTTCAGCTTTTCATCGATGGATGAAGCAGTCATGGCGGCGTTGCGGGCCGCGGTTACTTTTTCCAGTGTCTGGGATTCATGGCTTGCATAGCCCTTGACGGTTTCCACCAGATTGGGGATCAGGTCGTACCGTTTTTTCATATACACGTCCATGGTGGAAAATGCTTCCTCCGCCTGGTTTTTTGTTTTGACAAGGCCATTGTAGCTGCCCATTACAACAAGGGCAAGAATGACGATAATGGCAATGATTATAATGATTGCGATCATTGTAAACCTCCTGCGTTTAGTTTCTTAATTATTATACCACATTTCGGCTGAGCCTAAAAGAAAATCAGACGGCTCACAGCTTAAATAAATCCGTACTTAAGTATTTTTCTCCCCTGTCCGGGAAGATGACGACAATCAGCCCCGAATCGAGCGTCTTTGCGACTTCGCAGGCCGCGTACATGGCCGCGCCGCTGCTCATGCCCACGAAGATGCCTTCTTTCATCACAATCTGTCTGGCGTAATCAAAGGCGATCTCAGACTCCACCATGATGTGGGTGTCGATTTTATCCGGGTCATAAATGGCGGGAACAATGGCTTCTTCCATATTTTTAAGCCCTTGGATGTAATGTCCCTTTACGGGGTGGGCCTCCACGATCTGAACATCCGGGTTATGGCTTTTAAGGCCCATACCGATGCCCATGATGGTGCCTGATGTCCCCAGCGATGAAACCATGTGGGTGACCTTTCCGTCGGTCTGTTCCCAAATTTCTTCGGCGGTGGTGGTGTAGTGTGCCAGCTTGTTGTATTCGTTGCTGAACTGGTTCGGGTTAAAATATTTGTCTGGATTTTCCGCGAGCAGCTCCCTTACCCGGCAGATCGCGCCGTCAGTACCTTTGTCCGGGGCGGTCAGGGTGACCTTGGCTCCAAAAGCCTGAATCATCTTGCGCCGCTCGATGGAAACGGCCTCGCTCATGACAATTTCCACATCATAGCCTTTGACAGCCCCGATCATGGCCAGGCCGATACCGGTGTTGCCAGAGGTGGGTTCGATGATGGTTTTATCCTTTGTCAGCGTGCCTTCCTCCTCGGCCTGTTCGATCATCTTGAGGGCGATTCGGTCCTTGATGCTGCCTGTGGGGTTGAATCCCTCTACCTTGGCGATGATTTCTACCTCTGGGTTTGGGCTTAAGTGGTTGAGGCGCACCATGGGGGTGCGTCCGATGGTCTCTAAAATGTTGTCGTGAATCTGCTGCATGTTGTGCTTCCTTTCTGTATCTTCGTCCTTTTATATATAAAATGGTGAAAATGGATTCATTCCTGTAGAATATTATAGTACAAAAGACCAGGGAGTGCACGGGTAAATATTGTAAAAGTGTGCCTGTACCGAATTTTGTCTAACCTATGCGCTGTAAATGACCCGGACACTGAAAAGATTATCCGTCTCGAAGCGGAGATGACGGGTATAGTCGTGGGCGGCGGCGATGAGTCGGACACGTTCGGGCTCGTCAATATCTAAAAGCTTGAGGTGAAGATTGTTACAGATATCCAGAATTTGACGGTCAGGCGCGTTCAGGTCGCCCTCCCGCTTGGCGCAGAAAAGGCGGATCATAGATCCGATAAAAATATGGGCGGTCATGCGCAGGGTTTGCCGGTCTGTCTCAAGCTTCAGATACTTGGACTGCTGCAGAAAATGCCGGTAGTCGGATTCGATCATCATGGTGTGCAGGTTATTTTCAACTGCCATTTCATAATAAAAATTCATGGCTTTGTCATCGGATAAAAAGAATTTTTCAATCAGCCGGATGTGAATCACATTGCAGAGGAGCCGGTCACTTTTATCATAGTCAAGTTCGCACATGGTATGCTCGAAATTGAGCAGAAAGCGCTCCACAATATAAGAGGCCAAGTCGGCCTTGCTGTTAAAATGATAATTGAGACGACTCAGCGAAAGTCCAGCCTGCCGTGCCACCTCACGAACTGTGGTGGATTTATAGCCTTTTTCATAAAAGAGCTCGGACGCGGTTTTTAAGATCTGTTCTCTGGTGTTTTCACTTTTTTTATAATTTGCCATCGTGTTTGTGCCTCGTTCTCTGGTAGTTTGTTTTAGTATGAGAGCATTATAGCACAATACTGGAAAAAACAAAATAATAACATGTTATTTTTTTGGTTGACACATAATTAGGAACGTGTTATTATTTCAATAAAGAACATGTTCCTAATTGTCGACAGGAAAATTATGAGGGAGTATCGATTCATGAAAAAACCACTTAGCAAAGCGCTAAAGCGCTTTTATGGTATTGGGGATTTTGGCTTTACGCTGATGTCAAATGTCGAGCTTTATTGCTTTTCTTATTTTCTCACCAATGTTACAAAGTTTGATATGGGGATAACAGCGCTGATTTTAACGCTGACCAGCCTGGTGGATGCAGTGCTTTCACCATTTTACGGCGGTATCATTGATGGGATGAAGCCAATGAAGTGGGGACGCTACCGGTCCTGGCTTATCATTGCACCGCCAGTTGTCACGCTGTTTTATTTACTTCAGTTTTCAGATATTGGCTCTGGCCTGCTGCCGGTGGTCATCATTTGTGTGGGGACGATTGTCAGCCATATTTTATGGAATTTTTCCTACGTGTCCAATGTCGCGCTCATTCCGATTATTTCAAGCACACCTGAGGACAGGGCACAGCTTTCCGCTACCCGCGGAGCTTACAATAACGCGTCTAAGATTGTCTTTTCCTATGTTGGACTGACCTTTGCCATCTGGATGGGAACACAGATTGGAAATCCGGTACTGGGCTTTACACTTCTGGCGCTCATTATGAGTGTTATCTATTGTGTTACCTACTTTGCCCACTTTAAAATGACCGACGGCTATGAGGAAGTGGAAACAGCCGCGGATAAAAAGAACGAAAAGGCAGAAAAAATGTCTGCCAGTGAGATGGCCCGATCGCTGATACAGAATCCCAGCCTGTTGGTGCTGCTGATTGTGGATCTGACCCGTTGGATCGTCAATTTTGTTATGGCAGCCACAGGCGCTTACTTTTTCTCCTATGTCATGGGCAATATGTCCATGTTTTCACTGTACCTGTTATTGGCCAACATCATGGCTCTTATCGGCTCATTCCTGAGCAAATATGCGGCCAACAAGCTCTCGACACGGACAGCCTCCATCATCGGTTTCTTCGCCCTGGGCGTACTGATTCTGGCCAGCCGTTTCATGCTGTCGAGCCCTGTCGGCGTGCTCGTCATTTTAAGCTGCGCGCAGTTTTTCCTTGGGTTTCTGTACGCGCTTATATCGGCCATGTACAGCGATACGGTGGTTTACAGTGAATGGAAAACAGGCAACAAGGCTGCGGGCTGGATCATGGGCTTGATGAACCTTCCGCTCAAGGTGGGCAACCTGATTAAAGGCGCCATTATTCCAATGGCACTGGCAGCCGCCAGTTTTTCAGCCGATATTGATCCGGCAGCCGCCTCACCAGAGCTCAAGGCTGGTATTACCAATATATTCATTACCTTCCCGGGCATTATCATCCTGGTCGGTGCAGTTCTGTTACTGATTGGCTACCGGCTCACCCGTGAAAAAATGACACGTTACCAGCAGGAAATCAATGAACGTGAAGCAGCATAATCATTATAATTTAAAGGGATAAATAGGAGGAACTTAAAATGAACGAAACAGTAAAGGCATTACAGGAAGAACGAAAATCAATGTACAGCGCGGTTTACAGCAACCGTATACCCAAACGGGTCCCGGTCAACATTTCCATCACAAACCACATGGTGGCGTCCTACGGTGGTATCAGCCCTATTGAGGCACAGTTTAATTATAAACTTCTGGGAGAACCAGCCATGGATATCTGCGGCAAGGTCAAATGTGACAAAGCGCCCGTTACACCGGTTGGGCTGAACATGTCGCGTCCGCCACTGGTTTACCAGATTTTGGGAGCAAAATCCTTTGTTATGGGTAAAACCGGACAGGTACAGCATCCAGAGGTCTGCGGTATGGAAGCGTCCGATTATGATTACCTGATCGAAGACCCCTTTGCCTGTCTGCTGGAACGCGTCATGCCGCGCCAGTACAGTGAGCTGAACCCTGAGAAACCGATTGATATGCTGAACGCCTTTTTAAACGGCAAGGCGGCTCTGGCAAAGAATACGTCGGATTCGCTGACCTATTACGGCAAGCTGGTGGACGCCTATGGGTTTTATCCCGGGGCGCCGGCCGGTTCCAGTGGTTTTGCCGAAGCCCCCTTTGATTATATTGGCGACCAGCTTCGCGGATTCTCCAACGTTAGCATGGATATCCGCAGGGAAAAGAAACGACTGGCCGAGGCCTGTGAAGCGGTTCTCCCGCTCATGTTCTACTGGGGCTTAAATGCCAATCCCCACCCCGAGGGATCAACCTTCACCCCGCTGCATATGCCTACCTTTATGCGTGAAAAGGATTTTGAGAACCTGTGGCTGCCAACCTATGTCAAGCTGACCCAGCAGTGGGCGGCCTGCGGCGTGCGGACCAAGGCCTTCTGTGAGGATAACTGGATGCGCTATCTGGACCACCTCATGGAGCTGCCCGCAGGTACCGAGCTGTGGTTTGAATACGGCGATCCCAAGGAGATTAAAGAAAAACTCGGCAAAAAATTCATTATCACCGGCCTTTATCCCATCAATCTGCTTAAAACCGGCACAAAGGAAGAGTGTATCGACAAGGCCAAAGAGCTGTTAGACATCATGATGCCGGGCGGCAATTATATTTTTGGACTGGATAAAAACCCACTGGTTTTATCGGATGTGAATATGGAAAATGTTTATGCACTGACTGAGTTCCTGAGTGAAAATGCCGAGTATCAAAATGCCGGAGAAGTGGCGGATGGACAGCTTTTGAACAGCGAGGGGTTCACCTTTGACGAGACAGTCATCAAACCGATTGAGTCAAAATATCGTTTTAGCTGGACTGATTATAAAGAACGCAACCCGCTGGTGCCGGATAGTGTCGAAAAAGTAATAAGCGAGATTGATCTGGAAACCCTCAAGTTTTATCTGAATTTATTGGTTTAAACCTGCAGTAATTGAAAAAGCAGGCGTACTGGCAGAATCGTCGGTCCGCCTGCTTTTTTGTTAAAAATAGAAAGAAGTCAAAGCTGAAAACCTTTTGCAGCCAAGAAAAGCTTTTATTTGAGAGACATTTGTATTATAATGAGAGACAGTCATACTGAGAAGAGGTATCCTGATGGGATTATTTTCATCCCAATGGGACGATTGAAGGAGGGTGTTCATGAAGTATCATTGCGTATTGTTTGACCTGGACGGCACATTGCTGAATTCCAAGGAGGGAGTCTGGCGTTCCTTTGAGTACGCGCTGGAGAAGCTGGGGTATCCCGATCCCAAAATTGAGGACATCGAGCCCCTCATCGGCCCGCCCATTGAGCAGGTCTTTACGAAATATTACGGTTACAGCGAGGAAGACGGCTGGCGGGGACACGATTTTTATCAGGAGGAATACGTGACCCATGGACGTATGTATAAGGACCCTTTCTTTGATGGAGCCGCCGAAACGGTGGAGGCGCTGCGGAGGTTAGGCTGCACAGTCGGCATCTGCACCAATAAGGGCGAACCTACAGCCCGGCAGATCGTGGGAAAATCCGAGGTCAACATTGATGAAGATCATGTATACGGTCCTGATACAGCTGGCACACGGACCAATAAGATCGAGATCATCAACGCCTTTTTAGAGGATTACGGTTATTATACGCCTGAGAAAAAAGCCGGTGTGCTTATGGTGGGAGACCGTTACTATGATATTGAGGGCGCCCACGCCTGCGGGATTGACGCGGCGGGCGTGGCCTTTGGCAACGGTACCCGCGAAGAGCTGATGAACGCCGGCGCCATCGCTGTGGTGGACCACATGATGGAGCTGGTTGAGATAGTAAAAGGATAGAAGAAAGGAAGTTATTTATGGAAAATATGAATGTACATCGCAGCATTGTGATCAATGGCGATTTGAAGTTTACGAATGTCAGCCGGGTTTTACAGTCTAAAACCTTTGGAAAAATGATCACCACCTTTGTAAATGAGCTGGAAATCCGGCATTCAAGAAAATTGAAGGCGGTTATCCCCTTCCGTGATGAAAACAAATCCTTTGATTTGGAAAAATTCCGGGATTTTGTGACCCTGCTCAACATGAAGCCTCTGAAAGACGTCATGCGCAGCGGCTATTTTGATATCCAGTACGGCGTGGACGAGTACACCGCCATCATGCTGGATTTTCTCGAAGGCTTTTACAACTACTGGCGTAATATCCAGCGTTTTATGGTCAAGAACGAAACCTACAACCCGGATGACGGCGCAAAACGTTCTAAAGCTCACTCCCTGGCCTCCAACAATGATTCTTTGAAAAAGCTGGTGCTGGATTTATACCGCAACATCCTGTACAACGTTACTGGCAAGAGCCTGAGCATTTACCGTCAGCTGCCCTCGGGCGCCCAGGTGTCTTTTCTGGTTGACCACTTTGATTTCCCAAATGACATCAAAAGTAAAAACGACTCGCTTTACCGCGTGCCCTATGTATGGGAAGCCATTTTCGAGCCGCCGGTTATTTTCTATACCCAGTCCAGCAAGCGAAACGGGGTGTTCCCCATCAAGAATGACAAAAAGATCCTGGAACGCTTTTACATGGATTCCGAATCCTGGTATGCCATTCCGGTGAAGGCGGGACGTCTGCTGATCATCGCGTACTGCCATAAAGATTTTCTGGAGCTGGGCGCTGGCCTGTTCAATCTTTTCGAACTGGCAACACCAGAGGAATTCCTGCACAAGAAGCCAGACGGGGCGGTTTTCTTCGGCCTGGACAAGAGCCTTTTTGAAGAAGATGAAATGCGCGGCTTTGTGGTTAAAGAGGACGGCGTGTATTACGGTATGCTGCCAAACGATCCGGAAATTGACTACTTTGGCTACATGAAGAAAATGATTCTGACCCTGCACAACATTATCCAGATCAAAAACTTCTGGCTGCCGATCCACGGCGCTTTCGCCAAAATCCGTCTGGCCGGTGAAAAACCAGTAAACATCATGCTGGTCGGGGACAGCGGCGCTGGCAAGTCTGAAACCCTGGAAGCCATTCACAAGCTGCCAAAAGAGCTGGGCTGCGACGTGGATATCCTCATCGACGATATGGGCTCCCTGCATTTTAACAAGGAAGACGAGCTCATGGCTGTGGGGACGGAGATCGGGGCTTTTGTCCGTCTGGATGACCTTCAGCCAGGTTATGCCTACAGTACCATGGACCGCTCAATTTTCATGAACCCTAACATCGTCAACGCTCGGGTGATCGTACCGCAGATGACCTATGAAGAAATCTCGGCCTCCACTCCGGTCGATTATATTTTCTACATTAATAATTATGAAAAAATTGACGATGCACATGCGCCCATCGAAATGTTTGACGACCTGGATACCGCTCTGGCAGTATTCTCAGAGGGAAAGCGTATGGCTAAGGGAACCACCGGCGAAGTGGGCATCACAACCACCTATTTCGCCAACCCCTTCGGTGCGGTACAGTTAAAAAGCGAACACGAAAAGATCGCGGAAAACTACTTCAAACGCATGAAGGAAAAAGGCATTAAGATTGGCGTTATCCGTACACAGCTGGGAATCCCGGGCTTTGAACAGGATGGTCCCTTTGTCGCCGCCGAATCCCTGGTAGATTTTATTAAGCATATTAAGTAAAAATAAAATTATTCTAAATTAGCTGGTGAAATAATTTGAAATTTCCTTGAGATCGCGTTATAATAAAGAAACGAACAATATCAAAATCAAGGAGGAATTTACCAATGGGAAGATTAAAAGGTACGGAAACCCTGTCAAATTTGATGAAGGCATTTGCAGGTGTAAGCCAGGCGC
>CAUEUD010000014.1 GCA_959020865.1 Eubacterium limosum
GGCTTATAAAAAGAGACAATATACCCGAAACACGTTCCATGTTAAAACCAGGGGAGCGTGTTTTTTGTAGGTTGTGGAATTAATTTGAAAAATAATCCTGCCACACTTTTTGCCACATATTGTGCAGAACGGTAAAAGGTGATATGATAAAATAGTGTTCTTTTATCATTTAGTAAGAAAAGAAAAACGAATACAGAAAGGAAAAGAATATGAAAATCAAGAAGCTTTTAAGCATGCTCCTGATCGCAGCCCTGTGCCTTGGCGCCATCCCGGCAGGGGTCTTTGCACAGGAAGAAAGCCTGCCGCAGGAAGCAGCGGCCGAAGCAGAAGCGCAGCCAGAAGAAGCCGCCCTGGCGGACAGTGACGGACAGAAGCTGCCTGAAGGCCAGTTCCTGACAGAGGACGGCTTTCAGTACCGGATCAACGAAGCCGGCGAGGTGACCATCACCCAATATAAAGGCGACGCCGCCGATTTGGTGGTGCCGGCGACCATTGATGGGAAGCGGGTGAGTGGATTGGGCTACAATACCTGCGTCAACAATCCAAATCTCAAGAGCCTTAAAATCGAAGAAGGTGTGGGATCCATTGGCGAAGGCGCTTTTTATAACTGTGCCAACCTGTCAAAAATTGAATTGCCCTCCACCATTGTTAGCTATGGATCAACTGCATTTGATAATTGCGCTTTAACTGATACCGATGGCTTCAGTAAATTGAAAAATCTGAGGGAACATACCCAGTTGTCGTTGGCGAACAACAAAATTACAGATTTAAGTGGTTTAAAGGAACTGCCATTGTATGGGTTGAATTTGAGTAACAATGCCAACTTAACTGATATTACACCCCTTATTGGTATGAACAGTCTAAATTCTCTGACCATAACAGGTACGGCTGTTTCTGAAGAAAGTCTCTGGCCGCTCTACCGGTTCGATACGCTGGAGAGCAGCATTTTTGACATCGGGACCATGAGAGAGATTGGACCAAAGCCCAATGTTTATACAGACAGGAACAATGCGCTGCGTGATAAAATCACCTATACAATTGCGGATACCAGCGTTGCAAACTTTGAAAACAACAACAGTCTGAAGATTAACAAGGTGGGCGAAACTAACGCGACAGCCACTTACAAAAATGAGAGCAAAAATTTCAAGATCGTTGTTCGGGATATGGAGCACGCCCCAGATGCCGGTGCTCCCATCGAAAACCTACCGACCCTGGAGTTGCACAAAACGCCAGATGGCATCGTCAATTTGAATCTCAAAAATAACGGAGAGCTTTGGAATATCTCCGCTGATGAGCCAGAGATGATTAAGAATGACGTCAAAAACATCACGACCAGTCAAATTCCCAACAAGCAATACTCCTGGTTATTCATTCAGGACCAGGAAGACAGCCTCTGGGTACAAGAAACCAAGGCTGGACAGGTGTCGATCCTTACTAAAAAACTTGAGAATGTGGCCAAATATGTAGGGAATAACGCTTATGACATCAATCGTAATGTCAAAGCATGGGCTTGGGTCATGCACAAAGAAGGCGGTTTGAGTCATATCAAAACCGATGGTACCGTTGAGGCTATTCCTTCAGCGGGAATCAAAGATATCGCAAATTTACAGGTATGGTCTGACAGTATTTGTGGTGTAACGGTACTAAAAGAGGATGGAACAATATGGGTAAAGCTTGACCCTCGTATAGGTCAGTCCGAAACACAGCTGGTACAGTTAGCCGAAAATGCTGTGGCTCTGTCCGGTGAAAAAGGTTTCATTGACATCGATGGCAATTACCATGAGATAAGCTTGGACTGGCAATCTGATACGGGCACATATAAAGCCATGGAAAAGCTTGTAGCTGATGGCGCAGTAGCCGTTTTTTCAGTGAGAAGCGGCAGTTTTTCTGATTTCTTTGTGGATAAAAATGGCGCGACCTGGGCAAAAAGCTTTGGTCCAGATGAGAAAACAGAAAAAATTGGCGATATGACCCTTGCATATGCACCGGTTTATCAGTCCGTGTATGTCAATAATCCAGATACAGGCCTTTCAGGTTATAGCTATGTGTATTATTTTCAGGATACCAGTAAAAATCTGTGGAAGTATGATCCATTAACCAAGGAAACCATAAAAGTTGATGAAAATGTGGAAAAAACAGCAATTTTGGCTTATGGCATGGCAGATAATAATCACAAATACCTCAAAACCGATGGCACCTATGTAGATGGAGATACCAAGACTTCAGGGGTAGCAGATTTCATGGGCGACTACCTGTTTATGAAGGATGGTCAGGTGCGTTATCGGGGGCAGTCTATTTTGAACGGCGTGATTGGCATCACGAGTTCAACGACAGCCTATAACCCTGCCACCAACAATGTCACCTATGCCGACGACTGCTACATGACCCGTACTGACGGCTCTGTCTGGCTGCACTCGACCAGAAACCCCAGTGTGCTCACTAAGGTGGCCAACTATCCGGAAATGGCCCCGGTGGCCGTTACAGGTGTCACCGTGGCTCCGGCAACCCTGGAAATGACCATGGGCGAGGCTGCCAAGCAGCTGACAGCGACTATCATGCCAGCAGATGCCGGCAACAAGGCTGTCAAATGGAGCTCCAGCGATGAAAAAATCGCCAAAGTCGATGAAAATGGTATGGTCACCGCTGTGGGCGCAGGCAAAGCCACCATCACCGCCACCACGCTGGACGGCGGCTTCACCGCAAGCTGCGCCGTATCTGTCAACAAGCCCATCGTGCACGTGACCGGCGTTGCCTTAGACAAGACAGCCATCGGCCCCATGACCATCGGCTATTACGAAACCCTGACCGCCACAGTCAGCCCGGCCGACGCCGACAACAAGGCGGTCACCTGGGCCACCGATAACGCCGCTGTGGCAACGGTAGAACAGAGCGGAAGAATCACAAGCGTTGGCGCAGGCAGCGCGACCATCACGGCCACCACCGCTGACGGCGGCTTCAAGGCCAGCTGCGCTGTCACCGTTGCCGCCCCGAAGCCGGAAGCCGTGACCGATCCAGTCGTGCCGGACGAGCCGACTCAACCGGTAGAGGTTTCCAACACTGAGATTACCATCACAGTACCCACCGAGACCATTGCGTCGATTCCAGAACTTGAGGGTGCCAAACTCACCGTTCGAAGCGTGAATAACAGCAGCAGCGCTGAAGATCAGGCCGTCACCCAGAAAGCCGAGCAGGAGGTCAAAGAAGTAATTGCGTCAAACGCGGATATCGCCAGCGCCGACGTGCTGGAAATATTGGATTTTATCTTTGTCGATCCTGAGACGGGTGAGGAAGTACCTTTTGACGGGACTCAGACCAATGTATCCGTTCGCCTGACCCTTAAAATCACACCGGCTCAGAAGGATCATTACGATTTCTTCCAGGTGTATGTTCTGAATGATGACGGCACCCTTGGCGAAAAGGTAGCGGATTATCTGACTGCGGACAGCGAGAACAATATCAGTGCGGACGCCAAGCATTTCAGCAAGTACATCCTGGTGGGTGTGAATGAAGAAACGGCCCCGGCCCCAGGCGGAGATCCGGAAGAGGGTGAAATTCCAGAACCTGGTAAAAATGAGCCTATTGGCACCGAAGTGACCATCAGCCAGCCAGGAAGTAACGCAGGAACCGGTATCATCACCGATACCCACACCTCAGCCTATCTCTGTGCAGGCATGTTGATTCTTTCAGCTGCGGGGCTGATGGCCTTTAGAAAGCGCAGAAACGCAAGGTAAAAACAATTCCAATCTCTCAGGAATATCAATTTTAAATGAACAGGGACGGGGCCATACGCTGCCGTCTCTGTTCATTTTTCTTAAGAAAGGATAACATGAAGCGATTTAAAGAAATACTGAGGGACCCGCTGTCCTTACTGCTCTTTGTACTGCCTTTTATCTATGGGCTTTACTATGAGTTTGCCGCTTATCTGTCAGGGGCGGCCATGGCGCTTTGTCTGTGCTTCCGGGTCAGACAGAAAAGAGAAATCTTGCTCTCAAACGCGGCAGCGCCGATCCTGATGGCGGTTGCTTATCTGTGCTACCTGATGGCCGCCTTTTATGCCGTGGACCGGGGAATGGCAGTGGCGGGCTTTTTTAAGATGCTGCCGGTTCCGCTTTTCCTTCTTCTCCTCATGCAGTATTCCGGGAAAGAGCGCGCGAAGCTGCTGGAAATTATTCCCTATTCTGCTCTGGGGATGGCGGTTCTATCGGCAGTCCTTGGCTTGTCAGAGGCCTTCAATCCTATTTTTTACAGCGCGGGCCGTCTGGGCGGCTTTTTTCAGTACTCCAATACCTTTGCTCTTTATCTGCTTTTGGGAGTGGTGGTGCTGCTGTCGTCAGAGACGGCTTTTGACAGGCATTTCAGGATCGGCGGCACCTTTATTCTGTTAGCTGGAATCATGCTGACTGGCAGCCGTTCTGTCTTTGTATTGACCGCGTTGGCGGTTCTGTACTTCATCATCTGGCAGAAAAGCATACGCCGTCCGCTGCTGATTTTATCCGGGAGCCTTGTGTTAGCAGGGGTGATACTCGTGTTTGCGACCGGATATGCCGAAAATTTCGGACGCTTTTTAACCATTGGCCTTGGGGAGAGTACTTTTTTAGGGCGTATTCTCTACTGGAAGGATGGCCTCAGACAAATTTGCAGCCATCCCTTTGGGCTTGGGTATATGGGCTATTTTTATGCGCAGCCCTCTTTTCAGACGGGCGTGTACACCGTGCGGTATATCCACAATGATTTCTTACAGATGGCGCTGGATGCGGGCATCGCTGCCTTGATCTTATGGGTAATCGCCCTTGTGATCAGCCTTTTTTCAAAGCGCACAAGCCCCTTGCAGAAAAGACTACTGCTCTTGATTGTGATCGGAAGTCTTTTCGATTTTCATCTTCAGTTTTTGGCAGTCACGATGGTACTGGCTTTGACCATTGATTTGGGAAAGCCTGAAAAGACCTGTCGGTCAGTCTTTGTGAAAGGAAGTCTGGCTGCTTCGGGCGCAGCTGCTATCCTGTTCTGCTATCTATTCATCGCCTTTTTTATGGCTTACATGAACAATCCGGTCCTTGCCCTGAAGCTTTATCCCTGGAATACGGACGCGCAGCTTGAGGTCCTTAATGAGGAAGCCGCCGCCGGGAACCTGGAGGATCAAACCGTGACGGCTGAGGGGATTTTAAAGCAGAACAGCTATATCGCAGAGGCCTATGAGGTTAAAGCGGCAGCCGCCTGGAAGAACAAAGACTACACGGCCATGGCCGCCCTGTCCGAGAAAGCCCTGGACAACGAGCCCTACCAGTTGGAGGCTTATGAGGGCTATCTGCAAATGCTCAGCGCAGCCATCACCGAGGCGTCCGGGCAGGAAAACTGGGAAAGCGTCCGATTGCTGGCAGGGAAGGCCTTAGAGATCCCGCAGCGCTTGAACGCGGTAATCAGCCGGACCGACCCCATTGCCTACAGGATTGATGACAAGCCAGAGCTGACCCTGCCGCCAGAATACCAGGCATACCTGGAAAAACTGGAGCAGGCCGTCCGTCAATAAGATCGAGGTGCGTAATCCGACCCGTATCGCCACGATACGGGTTCTTTTCTGTTTTTAGATAGAATAAATTCACCTCAAAAGATAAAAAAGCATCCCTCTTAAATTCTTGATTTTTCCTTAATCAAATGGGTAAAACTCTTTAAAGATTAATTTATACCATTAAGAAAAGGAAAACAAAATGAAAACACATCGCTTACCGATCCTCCGGACCTTTTTATTCGCGGTGCTGCTGCTCTTGGCGGGCCTACTTTTTTGGTCTGCGCCCGTACACGCCGAGGGCAGCCGCGAGCTGACGGCCGAGGGCGGAGACCGCCCCTACACCGAGTGGTACGACCACAAGGATGCGGGCGTGCTGCGCCACCAGATCGTCAAGGTTTACGCCAGGGCAGGGGAGACCCTGTACTTTGGCTCCAGTGTCACCGATAATGTAAATAAGCAGGACATTGTCATGCGCTACACCGGCGACACCGATTCGGGCTACGAGCCCTTTACCACCGCGCCCGGCCAGCAGGGCATGGAGATTGTCTATGACACCAACACCAGCGACAACGTGGGCTATCTCATGAACCGCGACCAGGAAAAGGCCGGCCCGGACATAGCGGGCACCGGCACCGGTTACAAGCCCCTGGTCTTTAAGGTGACCGAAACCGGCAACTATGAGTTTGAGTTCCACGCCCGGCTGGACAGTGGCAACCGAAACAATCCACGCCCTCTGAACGTGGACAGCAACGACGCCTGGAAGGCAAACGGCCAGGGTGACAGCACCGTGGCGGCCTGGGACGTGACCGTGGCCAAGGCAGACGGCACCCAGGTACCCGGCAGGGTATTTACCCATTTTCTGACCCTGAACATGGGCAACAACGGCCGCAGCCTGGAGTCCAAGGTGCGGGTGCTCACCATTGATGGGTTCCAGTACTGCGTGGACATGAACGGCATGGATCCCTTTGGTTTTATTTTCTTTGCCAACAACCGCGGCCTGGTCGTGGATGACACCAATAACAGCTATTATCACTCCTTTTACTCCGACAATCCGGGGCAGGGCGTGGACATTGACACCCTCATCAACCACGATCCCTCCCTGCAGCTCAACTCACCCATCGTGCCGGACAACGGCCTGGACATCAATGACCGAATTTTCTTCAACACGCCGGACGCCGAGCTGCTGGAATCCCTTGGGATGGCCCAGGAGCCAGACACCAGCGGCACCGTGAGCGATTTTAAATTTACGGGCTTCAAGGAAGGCTTCGGCTACGTGGGTGAGGGCGGCACCTTTACCTTCAACGCCCAGAACATCAGCAGCTATGAGCTTAAAATTGACCTGAGAAACTATCAGGAAAAACAGGTGGACGGCAGCTACAAAACCGTGGACCATGGCATTGTGACCATTGGCAACGCCTGCGTCGACGGGCTTAACAGCGTATCCTGGAACGGCAGGGGCGCAGACGGCAATGTGCTGCCCGCGGGCAAGTGTAACCTGACCGAGGTGACCCTCCAGGCCCGGGGCGGCGAGGTTCATCTGCCGCTTCTGGATGTGGAAAATAACCCGGGCGGCATCATTGTTGAGCGCTGCAACGGCGGCGGCACCGATGCCGAGCGCCACACCATCTACTATAACAATACCACCGTCCCGGCCCTGAACGGCGCAGACGCCGACCAGAGCGCAGGTGTGGACAGCACAGACGGCGCCATGAAATTCTCAGGCAATAAAGGCAACCGGACCATTCTGGACGTCTGGGCCTATTACAAAATCGGCGATCCGGGAAGCCTGAGCACCAACCTCGAGCTGATCCCAAGAACCGACGACACCAACGGCGAGATCCGCGGCCTGGTCTTCTACGACAGCAACAAGGACGGCATCTACGCCAAAATCGATCAGGATTATCCGCTGCCAAACGTGACGGTTGAGCTGCTGGGACCTGACGGCAAAACCGTTATCGCCACCACAACCACAGACATTTCCGGCGGCTATGTGTTCACCAATGTCCCCTTCTCAGAGGACGCCTACCGGGTACAGGTGGTCAGCCCCTATCCGGGCATGAACGCCTGCACCACCAAGGATAAAACAGACGCTACAAAGACCAACGAGCTCCAGCTCGACACCGTGGACCCGGCCACCCCCAACGTGACCAACACCGACGTCGGCTACTACGTGCCCCCGGAAACCATCAGCATTCCCGTGCAGAAGCTCTGGAACGATGTGGATGACACCACCGGCCGGCCCGGCGAGATTGTGGTCAAGCTGCTCAAGAACGACAAGCCCACCCTGGAAAGCCTGACCCTGAACGCCGGAAATGGCTGGAGGGGCAGTTTTGACAACCTGCTCAAATTTGAAAACGGCAAGGCCATCCAGTACACCATCGCCGAGGTGACCGTGGACGGCTATACCAGCCAGACCAAGGGCGATATGTCTTCAGGCTACACTCTGATCAACACCCGCGTGGGTAAGACCAGTCTGTCCGGCACCAAGACCTGGAAGGACGACGGCGGGGCCCGGCCCGAGGTCATATTGACCCTTAAAGCGGGCGGCACCCCAGTTGCAGGCGCGGTACCGGTCTGGGACAAGACCGGCGACGTCTGGACCTGGAGCTTCGACAATCTGGACAAGTTTGACGGAAACGGCCGCCTTATCACCTACACCGTGGAAGAAGCGGTTCCCGACGGCTACAAGGCCGAATACGACGGCAATAACATCACCAACATCCGCTTTGGCTACACCGAGGTCACCGGCCAGAAGATCTGGCAGGACGGCGGCCAGAACAACAGCCAGCGCCCCAATATTACACTCACCCTCAAGGCAGACGGCGAGGTCGTGCAGGACGCGGTGCCATTCTGGACTTATAAAGAAAACACCTGGTCCTACACCTTTGAAAACCTGCTGAAATACAACAAAGAGGGGCAGCTCATCACCTACACGGTAGAAGAAGCCCCCATGGACGGCTACACCACCACCATGAACGGCAACGACATTACCAACACCCGCACAGGCATTACCAGCCTGGAGGGCAAAAAAATCTGGCAGGATGACAACGACGTGGACGGCAAGCGCCCGCCCGAGGTCACCGTCCAGCTCATGCAGAGCATTGACCACGGCGCCCCAGTGCCCGTGGACGGCAAGACCGCTGTGATCGACGAGGCAGCCGGCTGGAGCTACAGCTTTACCGACCTGCCCGCCTACGACAGCCAGGGCCGCGACATCATCTACACTGTGGCCGAAAAAGGCGTTGATCCGGGTGACTACTCCACCAGCTACGACGGCACCGACATCATCAACACCCACCCGGCCAACCCCACTATCGAGGTGGCCGGCGCCAAGACCTGGGAGGACAATAATGACGCCGAGGGCCTGCGCCCCGACAGCATTACCGTTTACCTGATGAAGGACGGCGTAGAGGCCGCCAGCCAGACCGTCACCGGCCCGGACTGGCAGTGCCGCTTTGAGGGCCTGGACCCCGGCACCGCCGATAACCCGATCCACTATACCGTCAAAGAAGACCCCATCGAGCACTACACCACCAGCTATGACGGCGCCAACATCACCAACACGCGCATCCCGACCATCACTGTCTCAGGCACCAAAACCTGGAAGGACGGCCACAGCACCAACAGGCCTTATCTGGACCTGATCCTCATGGCAAACGGCGTGGAACAGCCCGATAAAACGCCAGAGTGGAGCAAGCAGGACGGCGATGTCTGGACCTACGAATACCGCAACCTGGACAAATTTGACGCAGAGGGCAAGACCATCACCTACACCGTAACCGAGGCCGTCCCGGCCGGCTACGGCGGCTATCAGGACCCGGAGAACCCCTTTAATTTCACCAATGTCCGCGACGAGGTCACAAGCCTGCACGGCCGCAAGACCTGGAGCGACAAGAATAATCAGGACGGAATGAGGCCCGAAAGCGTCACCGTCCAGCTCATGCAGAGCATCGGCGGCGCAGCCGCCACACCGGTAGAAGGGCAGACCCAGGTCATGTCCGCAGAAAATTACTGGACCTACAATTTTGAACGGATCCCGGGCTACGACCAGAACGGCGACGCCATTGTCTATACCGTCAAGGAAATCGACCTGCCCGACGGCTACAGCGCCGACTACAACGGCAACAACATTGTTAACGTGCACCCGGCCAAGGAGAAAATCCAGATCACCGGCACCAAGACCTGGGGTGACGACAACGACGCCTCCGGCAAGCGCCCGGGCAGCGTCCGGGTACACCTCATGGCAAACGGCGTCGAAATCGCCGCCCAGACTGTCTACGGGCCGGACTGGAAGTACATCTTCGAGAACCTGGACAAAACAGGCGATGATGGCAGCCTGGTGGCCTATACCGTGGTCGAGGACCCGGTTCCGGGCTATGACACCATCTACAACGGCTATAACATCACCAACCAGTGCCGGGACTGCAGCGTGCCGCCAGAGCCCAAGAAGCTCGGCAGCATCAGCGGCAATGTCTTCTACGACGACAACTGGGATAAGAAATGGGATCACGACACCGAAGCCCCGGTGGGCAACATCGTGGTCACCCTGTACAATGAAGCCGGGGACAAGGTGGGCGAGACCTTTGCGGACAGCAACGGCTACTACCGCTTCACCGACCTGGAATACGGCGCGTATACTGTGAGCGTCAGCGACCGCGGCGACGGCTATGTCTGCACTACCGAGAACCAGCAGCAGAAAATCACCCTGGACGCGCCGGAGCAGGAGGCCGCAGACGTTGGCTTTGCGAAGAAGGAGCCCCCGGTCGATCCGCCGGTAGACCCACCTGTGAACCCGCCGGTCAACCCGCCGACAGACCCGGGAACCCCGGACATTGTGCCGCCCCAGAGCTTTGAGGTGCCGCCGCAGGTGCCCGCCGCCTCTGTGAACCCGAACACCGGCACAAGGGCTGCCTGCGCAGGCGTGTTCGGCGCTGTACTGCTCCTGGCAGTCACCGCTGTTTTAAGGAAAGTGCGCAGACGGTAGGAAAGAAACCAGAAAATTCTCAGGAATTTTAAAACTTTCCCTTGCACTTTTTGAAAGAAAAGGTAAAATAGAATATATATATTGTTAATTGCATCACTGCAAAAAAAAAACCACTTTTTTGCAGTGTTTTTTGATGTTTCGTCCAATTTTTAAAAAATTGGCAGCGCGCAGGAGCGTTAGCGGGCAAGCGGCAACGAAACAAACGCAAATCACGAGGAACGGTCCAGATAAGCGTAAGCAGTTCCGAAAGGATTTGTGATCCTTAAAAATCAGGAGGCGTAATGAAAACAAAGTATATATTTGTAACCGGCGGTGTGGTTTCTTCACTTGGAAAGGGGATCACCAGTGCATCCCTTGGGCGTTTGCTCAAGGCCAGAGGTCTGAAGGTGTCCATTCAGAAATTCGACCCCTACCTCAATTATGATCCGGGTACCATGAGCCCGTACCAGCACGGCGAGGTCTTCGTGACCGATGACGGCGCAGAGACCGACCTCGACCTCGGCCACTACGAGCGTTTTACCGATGAAAGCCTGGGCCAGTACAGCAACGTGACCACCGGCAAGGTCTATTGGAATGTCATCTCCAAGGAACGCCGGGGCGATTACCTGGGCGGTACCGTACAGGTTATCCCGCACATCACCAATGAGATCAAGGAAAGCATCCTGCGCGTGTCTGAGAGCGCAGCTAACCCGGACGTGGTCATCACCGAAATCGGCGGTACAGTGGGCGATATTGAGAGCCTGCCTTACCTGGAGGCCATCCGCCAGTTTGAGGGCGACCTGGGCCCGGAAAACGTGCTCTATATCCATGTCACCCTGCTGCCCTACCTGGGCAAGGCCGGCGAGCTGAAGACCAAGCCCACCCAGCACTCGGTCAAGGAGCTGCGCAGCATCGGCATTCAGCCGGACATCATTGTCCTGCGCTCCGAAAAGGAAGTAGAGGACAGCCTCAAGGATAAGATCAGCCTGTTCTGCAACGTGGACAAGGACGCAGTCGTCACCAACCTGGACGCGCCGGAGCTGTACGAAGTGCCGCTGATGCTTGAGAAGGAAGGACTGGCCCGGCTGGTCTGCAGCAAGCTCAAGATGCGCTGCAAGGACCCGGACCTCACCGAGTGGAAGGAGCTGGTCACCCGCGCCAAGAGCCTGGAAAACAAGGCGACCATCGCCCTGGTGGGCAAGTACGTCGAGCTTCATGACGCATACCTGTCCGTCGCCGAAGCCCTGCGCCACGGCGGCATTGCAAACAACGCCGAGGTTACCATTAAATGGGTGCACTCCGAGGATTTAAACGAACAGAACGTGGACCGTATCATGAAGGATGTGGACGGCATCATCGTGCCCGGCGGCTTTGGCAACCGCGGCATCGAGGGTAAAATCGAAGCGATCCGCTGGGCCCGCGAAAACAAGATCCCGTTCCTGGGGCTCTGCCTGGGCTTACAGCTCACCGTCATCGAGTTTGCCCGCAATGTGGCAGGCTTAGAGGGCGCCAACAGCATCGAGCTGGACGAGGAGACACCTTATCCGGTTATCAGCCTCATGGAGGAACAGAAAAAAATCCAGAACATGGGCGGCACCATGCGTCTGGGCGCTTACCCCTGTGAGCTCAAGGAAGGCTCCCGCGCCTGTGCGGCTTACGGCGGCGCCAAGACCATCGAGGAACGCCACCGCCACCGCTACGAAGTCAACGACGAGTACATTCAGACGCTGGCCGAAAAGGGCCTGGTATTCTCCGGTATGTCACCTGACGGCGTTTTAGTGGAAATGGTCGAGCTCAAGGAGCATCCTTTCTTCATCGCCACCCAGGCCCATCCGGAATTCAAATCCCGCCCGAACAAAGCCCATCCGCTTTTCAGCAGCTTTGTGGAAGCGGCCATGAACGACAGAAACAAGGGAAGCCGTTAATATGAAATTTTCCAAGGGGTATCGTTACGATACCCCTTGATTTTTTAAAGGATGGCGTTCAGACTGTCAAAGAATTTCTGAGAGACGAAGCCTTTTTTCTTATCAGGATAAAAAATGCAGTCTCGGGCTGATACACTTCTTTGACAGCTTGTTGAATTTTCACGTTTAATTAAAAAATGATGAAAAATTTTATCTTGACACAAGATATAGGCCTGTGCAAAACTGTGGATAACTTTCGCTTTGTTTATAAAAATCGGTTAAAAATGTGTAAAACTGTGGAAAACATCCGTTTTTCCTGTGGACAATGTTTATAACTTGGTGGGTAAGTGGAAAAATCCCCATAAATCCATTGTTGAAAAGTGGAGAATCTGTGGATAAGGTTCTGGAAAAGTTTATGCACAACTTGTGGATAAACCCCCTTAGTTATCCACACTTGTTCATAAATCCGATTCGCGGTATAATGAGATAAAAGCAAAACTATATCTTGGGGCAGACTTTTCACACCACACTTTGTCCGTCAAAAAAGATAATGTTTTCAATGAAAAAGAAAGGGTAAATATGAAAGATTTAGGATATATTCGCACCGCCTGCGCGGTGCCGGTCATCAAGGTAGGGGACTGCGCGGCTAACGCGGACGCGGTCATCGCGCTGTGTGCAGAAGCCTTTGAAAAGCAGGTGGGCATCGTGGTTTTTCCGGAGCTGTGCGTTACGGGCTACACCTGCGGCGACCTGTTTTTCCAGCGCACCCTGCAAAAGGCAGCGGCAGCGGCTGTGGATAAAATCAGGGCGTGGTCTGAGGGCAGAGCCATGCTCATCGTGGTGGGCGCGCCTGTGGCTGTGAGCAGCGGGCTGTACAACTGCGCGGTCGCCATCTCGGACGGGGAGATCCTGGGTATTGTGCCCAAAACTTATGTGCCGGACAATCAGGAATATTATGAAAAGCGCTGGTTCCGCTCCGCCGGGCAGCTGCGCGTATCCGAAACCAGCTTCTTTGGGGAGCCGGCGTCCATGGGCACCGGGCTTCTGTTCAGCCACGAGAGCTGGGAAGAAGTGGTCGTGGGCATTGAAATCTGTGAGGACCTGTGGGCGCCGGTCCCCCCGAGCAGCTATCATGCCGCGGCTGGGGCCACCATCATCGTGAACCCCTCGGCCAGCAATGAGATCATCGGAAAGAGCGAGTACCGCATAGACCTGGTAAGACAGCAGTCTGCCCGCTTAAACGCCGGGTACCTGTACTGCTCCAGCGGCTATGGCGAGTCCACCACCGACCTTGTCTTTGGCGGCGACGCTCTCATCTGTGAAAAGGGCACGCTGCTGGCACGGTCGCGCCGTTTCCAGACCGAAAGCCAGCTGGTGGTGGCCGACATGGACGTGGAGGCCATCCTCCATGACCGCCAGCTCCAGACCTCCTTTGGCGATTCGGTGGATATTCTGGAAGGGCGCGTGTATGAGGAATGTTTCTTTACTGCCTGCGACGCCCAGGACTGCCTGCGCAGTGTGAACCCACAGCCCTTTGTGCCTGCGGACACAGCACGCCGCAACGAGCGCTGTGAGGAAATCTTCAATATTCAGACCATGGCTCTGGGCAGCCGTGTGGCCCATATCGGCGACCCGGCCATGGTGGTGGGCATCTCCGGCGGCCTGGATTCCACCCTGGCGCTGCTGGTGTGCGTGAACGTCTGTGACCAGTTCGGCATTGACCGAAAGCGCATCCACGCGGTCACCATGCCGGGCTTTGGCACCACGGACCGCACCTACGACAACGCGGTCAGCCTGATCCGTTCCCTGGGAGCCACCTTTCACGAAATCTCGATCAGGGAGGCGGCCACACACCATCTGGAGGACATCGGCCATGACCTGAGCGTCCATGACGTCACCTATGAGAACGCCCAGGCCCGGGAGCGGACCCAGATTCTCATGGACCTGGCCAACCGCCTGAACGGCCTGGTCATCGGTACCGGGGATCTGTCCGAGCTGGCCCTGGGCTGGGCCACCTACAACGGGGACCACATGTCCATGTACGGGGTGAATGGCGGCATTCCCAAGACCCTGGTGCGCTACCTGGTGCGCTACGTGGCCGACGAAAACCCCGACGAAGCGATCCGCCGGATTCTCTACGATGTGCTGGATACCCCCGTATCGCCCGAGCTGCTGCCCCCGGACGCATCGGGCAAAATCGCCCAGAAAACCGAGGATCTGGTGGGCCCCTACGAGCTCCACGATTTCTTCATGTACCATGTGCTCAGGAACGGCTACAGTCCGGACAAGATTTACTACCTGAGCCGGCAGGCTTTTGAGGGGGCCTATGACGACGCCACCCTTTACAAGTGGCTGCGCAATTTCTACTGGCGCTTCTTTACCCAGCAGTTCAAGCGCTCTTGCCTGCCCGACGGCCCCAAGGTGGGCACCGTGTCCCTGTCCCCGAGGGGGGACTGGCGCATGCCCTCAGACGCCAGGGTCGAGGAATGGATGCGCGTGCTGGACGCTCTCCGGCCAGACAAGGCGTGAAAAAAAGAGGTACGGTCTGTTTTGGACCGTACCTCTTTTTTAATGAAACCCCTCGCCGCCCATGGCTTCAAGCCCCTCGCGCACTTTTTCCTCTGCCAGCTTTGGCAGGTTTTTCCAGTCGGCCCGGGTGTAGTCCTCGGTGTCGATGGGGGGCAGTACCCTGATGGCGACGTCGGCCGGATGAATCCAGAGATTGTCGCGGCCCATGAGCTTGTCCGTATCCTTCATGCAGAAGGGAACCACGGGCACCTTGTTGTTCTGGGCGATTTTAAACGCCCCGGGCTTAAATTCGCCCAGGTACCCGTCCTTGGTGCGGGTGCCTTCTGGAAAGACGACCATGGAGTAACCCTCGGCCACCCAGTATTCTGCCTCTTTGATGTTTTTGATGGCCTCGCGCGGGTTGTCCCGGTCAAGGAACACACAGTGCAGTTCCTCCATCCACGCACGGATCAGCGGGATTTTGCCGATTTCCTTCTTGGCCACCAGGGGCTTGGTGTCATCGCCCAGATAGCCCAGAACCAGGGGAATGTCAAAGTAGCTGCGGTGGTTGGAAACGTAGACCGCAGGTCCCTCGGGCATGTTCTCAAGCCCCTCCACCGAGACAGTGCCCCCGGCCGTGCGGATCATGCTTCTGGCCCAGGGGCTGACCGCCTTTCGGACGACCGCGTCATGAGCGGCAGTATCGCCCGCTCTCCCAAGCCTGCGGGCCTTAAAACGGCTGGGCAAAAGGGCCAGCTGATACAGCCAGAAATGGATAAACCATAGAATTGTTCTCAAATTTGTCTCCTCGTAAATAATATTGTTAAATAAAATAAAATGGTGTCGAATCCTTAAAAAGTAGCGATTTAAGTTGATAATTGATAGTTGATGGTTGATAGTTTTAGAACCCTTTTGCCTTTGGCAAAAGCGAAAAATTAAATGCGCAAAGCGCATTTGCACCTTAACTATCCACTATCAACTATTCACTATCAACTCTTTTCCGCGATCGCCAGCTTAATCTTGATGCCCTGGTCTGCAAACATCCGCTCGTGCTCGGTCACGATGTTGCCCGGGTATTCATCCGACGCGTGCAGGTCCCGGATGAGCGTGGTCACCCGGAAGCCCGAGTCCTCAAAGTATTTCAGCGACGCCTCAAACAGAGGATCGTCGTCGGTCTTGAAGTGGATCTGCGCCCCGGGAACCATGATTTTTTTATACTGCTCAAGCTGGCGGGAGTGGGTCAGCCGCTTTTTCTGGTAACGGCGCTTGGGCCAGGGGTTGCAGAAGTTAATGTAAATCCGCTCCACCGCGTCCTCTGGCGAGAGCATCTCCCCGATACGGGCGATGTCCCAGGCGGTCAGGCGGACGTTATCCACCGCTCCGGGCGCGTAGGCCTGCTCCACGTTGCGCTTGGACAGCCCCAGCACCGCGTCGATCATGTCCACCGCCAGATAGTTGACCTCTGGATGGCGTCTGCCCAAAGCAGCGATAAAGGTGCCCTTGCCGCAGCCCAGCTCCAGATGCAGAGGCGCTCTGCGCTCAAAAGCGTCCTGCCAGTGCCCCCGCAGTTCAGTGGCTTCCGGGATAAAAAAGCCGCAGGCTAAGAGCTCCGGCCGGGCCCAGGGTTTTGGTCGAATATGCATAAATGCCCTCCGTCAATTGTTTTGTTCAAAAAATGGGATTATTTCCTAGGATATATTACCATTTGCCCCGGCATCCGTCAATTTTAAATTATTATCCGAAGTGTTAAAAAAAGTAAAGCTATTTTTGTGGGATCTGTGATATAATTTGGCTAGACAAGTATACTACAGCGGTCGTCGATAATGGGCAAACTGCTGCGTTGCAGCCTTTTTTAAATTCAGTTACATATTATGAATATGCGCCTTCATTTAAAAAAGCCTGCGCCTTGCATTTTGCCCATTCTCTTAGACCGTTGGTCGTCCGGCCGTCGACAATGAGCAAACTGCGGCGTTGCGGTCTTTTTTAAATTCAGTTACATATTGTAGATATGTGCCTTCATTTAAAAAAGGCCGCGCCTTGCATTTTGTTCATTCTCTTAGGCCGGGGTGGATAAAAGGAAAAATGCTGAAAAAGTGGCGAAGTCCGAGACTGCGCCTTTTATCCAGATAAGAAAAAAGGTTCAGGCGATGCGGTAACGGCCAAGAATCGTGCCGCACGATCGGAATAGCCGGACACTGGTGAGATAAAGCGTCAACGTTATTGAAGAAGATGCGGGTGCGCCAGGATTGCGCCCGCAGGACGCTTTTTTTCTTCCTTAGGTAAAAGGCTTCGTCTCTTGATGCTGGTTCATTTGGGTACGGTCTGAAACGCGCCGTACCCCTTGCAGGAGGTGGCGCAGCCTGAGACTGCGCCTTTTATCCAGACAAGAAAAAGGCTTCGTCTCTCAAGGTTTTTGAAATGCCGTAGCGGCCGAAGGTCGCATCCAATCAAATCTGCTGCAGGCAGATTTGCACCTGAACTATCCACTATCAATTATCAACGATCAATTATATAAAAATTTGGAGAGAACACTATGTTAGAAATGTTAATCAATGCCATCGAGGAGCTGGATGAAGAAAAGGTTCTGAAGATTGTGAAACGCTGTGTGGCGGCGGGGACACCGCCCAAGGATATCTGGATGGCCCTCAATAAGGGGCTGGAAAAGGTCGGTCTGCGCTATGAGACCGGCGAGTACTCCATCGCGGACCTCATGGTCGTGGGCATTATTTTTGAAAATGTGCTGGAGTACACCAATATGTGTGATATTTACGACAGCATCGAAGCCGGGGAGTTTGGAAAGACCATGCTGCTGGGCACGGTCGAGGGGGATATCCACGACATCGGCAAGTCGATTTTTAAGGGCGCCATGCAGGCCGGCGGGTTCATTGTCAGGGACCTGGGCGTGGATGTCAAGGCCCAGGATTTTGTGGAGGCGGCCAGGAAGTACAAGTGTGAGATCATCGGCCTGAGCGCTGTGCTCACCGACTGTATCCCCTCGGTCAAGGAAGTGGTGGACGCCTTTGTGGAGGCGGGCATGCGGGACCAGGTCAAGATCATCATCGGCGGCTGTGTGGCCAACAAAACCGTCAGTGATTTCGTGGGCGCTGACGCCTACACCAAATCGGCCATCAAAGGGGTGGAAATCTGTCAGGGATGGTTAAAAGATGAGCAAAAATGAAGTCAAATACCTCAATATTGCCGATTCCATTAAGATTAAGATCCTCAGCAACATCTATAAGCCCGGCGACCTGCTGCCATCGGAGAACAGCCTTTGTGAGGAGTACGCCGTCAGCCGCATGACCATCCGCAAAGCCATCGAGGTGCTCATCGGCGAGGGGTACCTGATGTCGTCCCCGGGCAAGGGGACCTATGTGCGGGAGTACTCTCTGAATAAATTTGAGGTGGGCTTTCAAATTGACGAGATCATCCGCGGGGGCTACAGCCACGCCAAGCTCATCCATGCCAAAATCATGGCGCCCACCATCGAGCTGGTCTACCACCTTCAGGTGGCCCCCAAGACTAAGATCGTCTGCATCCGCTCCATGCTGTTCCAGGGGGAGCGGCCTGTGGCCCTGGATGAGAAGTACATTCCTTATTTTCCAGGCATGAACATCAAGGAGGACAGCTTCAGCTACCGCGATATGGTCAGCATTATCTTTGGTGAGAACTACGGCTTTGGCTACTGGGAGGAGATTTTTGTCACCGGTGTGATGACCGACGCCGAGATCGGCGCTTTTTTCGAGGAAATGACCGGGGAGCCCCGGAAAAAGCAGAAATTTATGATGCTCTTTGAGCAGAAGCTGTACGATTCCGACGATATTCCCATTGGCTACGGCAAGCTGTATGTGGAGAGCGATTTGTGCCGCCTCCGCGGCAATTCCAGAGTGTAGAGGTGTGCTGTGAAGACCTATGAATTTATTCTGAACGATATTCAGGCCAAAATTGAAAAGGGCGATTACAAGCCTGAGGAACAGCTCCCCTCGCTGCGGGAGTTCTCGAAAATCTACACGACCACACCGGTCACGGTAAAGAAGAGCCTGGCGATTCTGGAGGAGCGCGGCTATGTGTATGTGGTGGACCGCAAGGGCTTCTTTGTGAGCTCGAGCAACCATAAAACCTACACCATGATCTTTCATGAGACCAAAAGCATCGACCACCTGACCGATATCCGCCTTGAGAAGATCGAGGAGGTGAGCGGCGGGGCCCTGCGGGAGCGGTTTGGCATGGATGTGCCGCCCCAGACCCGCTGCCTGCGGGCCGTACGGATTCTCTACAACCGGGACATGCCCATTGGCCTGGATGTCAAGTATATTATCCACAATGTCCGGAGCGCCTCGCCGGTCCGAAACCCGGAGCGGCTCATGGATTCTCTGAACCTGGTGCTGGGCAATTACGACATTTACAAGGAACTTGAGATCACGCTCATGACGGACAACGCCCCGGTCCGGGACACGCTGTTCATTGACGCCGATGACGGTGTCTTTGAGTTTAAGCAGACCTACCGCACCGAGAACGGCCAGCTCGTCGGGGTGTCAGAAACCTATGTGCCCTGCGAGGAAATGCAGTTAAAAATGAAATATTAAAGGGAAAGGGTATCGCCGCGATACCCTTTGTTTTTGTACAGGTGACCTTCATTATTTTATTGATATATACAGTTATATGATCTGTTATATATTTTTTGATCAAATTCTATTGACAGAAACCGTTGCACGTGCTATAGTTGTAGCATACTTGTATATGACACATGGTCCGGACCCAAGTGTTATCAGTTTTTATGGAGGGGAAAAATGAATAAAAACGAAGTGACAAACGAAAGCATCAGCGGCTTTACCCGGAACGCGGTAATCGGTATTATCAGCTCCGGTGCGGTAGTAGTTTATCTGACATTCCTGATCCGGTACGTCTTTTACGAACCGGTTTTACAGAGTCTCGCACTCTCAAACGAACAGCTTGGTGTGCTCTATGGCCTTTATGGCACAACGGCCATGATTTCTTACCTGCCCGGCGGTATTCTGGCAGACAAAATTCGCGTCAAATACCTGGCGACTGCCGGCTTTGGTCTTTCTGCAATTTTAACTTTCTGGTACGCGACACTGCCGAGCTATGAGACACTGAAGGTGATCTTCCTGCTCATGGGGGTCTGCACGACCTTTATTTACTGGGGCGTCCGCTATAAGGGCATCCGCCTTGTCAGCACAGACAACACCTATTCCAGAAATATCGGCATCAGCTACGGGATCGTCGGGATTCTCGGCTTAGTGGTCAACTTTATCTCCATGTGGATCTTCGACCTCTTTGCAGATCCGGCTTCCGGCTTCAACATGGTGCTCATGTTCTACGCATTCTTAAACATCGCCTTTGCCGTGGCATCTTTCTTCCTGATTCCGAAATTTGAAGGCGAAATCATCAAAACAAAGAAAAAATTCGATTTATCTGAGCTGGTGGCAGCCGTTAAGCACCCTGGTGTATGGCTGACAACCCTGTGTATGTTCTTTACCTATACGGTTTATACCTCCCTCAGCTATACGGTGCCTTACGTACAGGCTGTATTTGGCGCCAGCGTCGCTATGGCTGCGCTTATGGGCAATATCCGTATGTACGGTACTTCGCTCTTTTCGTCACCGATCATCGGGGCCCTCGCGACAAAGATCAAATCGCCGGCCAAAACCATTCTGCTGTGTATGGCCATCACGGCCATCTGCCTCTTTGTCATTGTTCTGGCGCCGCAGACCGCAGGCTTTATGATTCCGGCCATTATCCTGATCATGATTCTGTCCTTCTTCTTAAGCGGGGCATATGGGGTTGAATCCTCCCTGTTCACAGAAACCAAGGTACCGGCAGCCATCTTCGGCTCTGCCTCTGGTATTCTGTCACTGATCGGCTTCCTGCCAGATATGTTCGTATCACCGATCGCCGGTAAATGGCTGGACAGCTATGGAAACCAGGCCTATACCTATATCTTCATCGCCCTGGGCGTCAGCGCGATCCTGTCCATGGGCTGCGCGCTGCTGGTACTGGTCTACAATAAGAAAAAAGGGATCTCAATCGAAGAATCCGCTGAAGAAACACAGGCATAATAAGAAAACAACTAGGGAACTTGAAGGAGAGAATAACATATGGAACTTGAAAAACTGTTTTTACAGGCTAAGGATGTTGAATTTATTCACGAACAGTCCGCAAAATTACTGAAGGAAACCGGCTGCGTGTTCGAGGATGACCGCGCAATCGAAATTTTCAAAAAACACGGTGCCACTGTGGATGGCTACACCGTTCATTTTACCGATGAACTCATTGCCAAGGGCCTGTCCACCGTCAGCCAGGAATTTGATATCCTGCGTCCGGACGGCACCAGCTATCACATGGGCGGGGGAAGCCTTACCATGGCCACAGCCGGCAGTCCGCCGTACGTGATGGAAAACGGCGAGTTCCGTTTTGCCGAAATGCACGACTATGTCGATATCTGCAAGCTGGTACAGACCAGTGACTGCATTGACATGACCCATCTTCTGCTCTGCGATACCTATGACGTCCCGAGAGAAGACCGCTCCTACAACATGGCCGCCGCGCTGCTGAACTACACAACACTGCCGATTTCACTGACAGCGCTGGCAACCAAGCTGCACGATTCCGGAACAGTGGCCACCAATGTGGTTAAAATGGTACAGGATTTTGTGGATGTCCATGACAAATATGTGGCGGTTGGCTGTATCAGCCCAATCTCACCGCTGGCATGGGTTAAGGACAGCCTGGACGCCATGTTTGCCTACTGTGAGCTGAACCAGCCCATGCAGCTGGCAACCTGCTCACTGCCGGTACTCACGAGCCCTGCCTCCATTCTGGGCACCATTATCCAGAACAACGCAGAGTTGCTGGCCGTTACCGTGCTTATCCAGCTCATCAAACCGGGTCTGCCGATTTTCTACGGCAGCACCTCCACTTCCACAAACCTGAGAGCAGTATCCATGGCTCTGGGCAACAGTGAAACAGCCCTGATCTCTTTGGCGAGCGCCGCCATGGCCAAACATTACAGAATGCCGTTCAGAACCTCCGGCGCCCTCAACGACGCCATTGATGTTGACTACCAGGCAGGGGTTGAATCCACCCTCAACCTGATGAGTGGCACCCTCAGCAGCACAGACCTGATCTTCTTCAGCTGCGGGATGCTCAGCGGCTTTAATGTCAGCTCTCTGGAAAAATATGTGGCGGATGAACAGCTCATCAAGATGCTGAAACGCATGACCCAGGGGATTGCCATTGACTACAATAAAGATTATACTAAAGAGATCAGCAAGGTCGGCCCGAGAGGCAACTTCATGTCTGGCCGTACCCCCAAGGAATACCGCAACGAGCACTATGTGCCCGATATGTTTGTGAAGGTAGACTACAACACCTGGCAGACAGAGGATAAAAAATCCGTCAAAGAAAAGGCATCCGAAAAGGTAGCTGAACGCCTGGCTGCCTATCAGGAACCGGAAAAGACACCGGAACAGATGAAAGTCATTGAAAAATATTTAATTAAGTAAACGGCATGACAATGCAGATAAAATTTACCATGAAGCAGTAAAGCCTAAAAAGAGGACGGCTCAGTTGAAAGTTGAAAATGGATAGTGGAAGGTTCAGGTGCAAATCTGTCAAAGACAGATTTGAGTGGATGTGGCCTGCGGTCAGCTTTTTATTCGCTTTTTCGAAGAAAAAGGGTTCAATAACCATCAACTATCAACTATAAAATCGCATTTCGCTTTAATCCTGTCTCTACATTTTGACTTTATCTACACTCTGACGGGCGCGCAACAGGTAAGCCCGTCTTTGTTTTTTGAATTTAAGAAACGGAAGTGGAATATGGACCCGCAAAAAAACAAAATCCCCATTGATAAAACCATTTTTTTCGGCGCGCTGCTGCTCATGCTCCTGGTATCTGCGGCCTGCCTTGCCTTTCCGGAACAGGCGCTCTCTGTATCCGGTGTGCTCAGGAACTTTGTCATCACAAAATTTGACTGGTTTTTCCTGCTTTTCGGGCTGGGGGTGTTCATTGTCTGTATTGTGGTGGGCTGCAGCCGATTCGGCAAGATCCGCCTTGGCGGCGAGGGGGAACCGCCAGCTTACAGCTTCTACAGCTGGCTGGCCATGATTTTCTTTTCAGCCATCGGCTCGTCGGCCATCCTCTGGTCCGTGTGCGAGCCGCTGAATTATATTGCGTCGCCGCCCTTTGGCTATGAGCCCTACTCCCTTGAGGCTTTTAACATCGCCATTCCCTATGGCCTGTTTCACTGGGGGCCTGTAGCCTGGTCCTTTTACGCGCTGTCCGGACTGGTGGTCTCCTATTATTTTCTGGTGCTGAAGCGCAGAAACCTGAAAATATCCGGCGTGATGACTGACCTGATCGGTGAGAAGGCCGCGAAAGGCGTTCCGGGCAAAGCCATTGACATCGTGACGATTTTTGCGACCTTCTGTACTTTTGCGCCGGCCCTCGGCTTAGGGGTGCCCCTGCTCTCAGTGCTCATCTGTAAGATTACCGGGCTGCCGGACACCACAGAGCTTCAGATCGCTGTGCTGGTGGTCTGGATGTTTATTTTCTCCATCAGCGTTTACCGTGGGCTGGACAAGGGCATCAAGATTCTCAGCGACATTAACATGTATCTGCTCATCGGCGTCATACTGTTTATCTTTTTTGCCAGCGGCGCCCGCACTATTCTGGCGGCTTCGGTCGAGGAATTCGGGACTCTGCTCAGCAATTTTCTCCGCATGAACAGCTACAGCGACGTGTTCGGCGGCGGAACCTTTGCCCAGGACTGGACGGTTTTTTACTGGAGCTGGTGGGTGGCCTCGGTGCCCTTCATGGCTATTTTTATCGCCAGGGTATCCAAGGGGCGTACCGTCCGCGAACTGGTTTTCGGCATCATGGGCGCCGGCTCGGCTGGTACCATGGCGATTTTCTGTGTGCTGGGAAACTATGCCCTCAAGCTGCAGAGCAGCGGCGTGGTGGATCTGGCAAAGATAAACGCCGAACAGGGGAGCAATTACGCAGTGCTCGCCATGCTGGATCAGCTGCCCTTTAAAAACGTGATCATTGTGGGCGTGATCCTTCTGTACTTTGTTTTCCTGGCCACCTGTGTGGATTCCTGCGCCTTTACCATGGGCTGTATCGCGTCAAAGGAGATGACCGACATCAGCCAGCCGGCCCGCTGGAACCGCCTGTCCTGGTCTATCGCCATCGCCATTCTCGGCGTGGCAGTGCTGAAGCTCGGCGGCGGCATCAACGCCCTGCAGACCTTTGTCATTGTCGTGGGCCTGCCCTCAGCCATTCTGACCATCGCCATGACTGTGCTGCTGTTCCGGTGGCTGAAAAAGAGAGAGATAAAAGAAAAGCCGTAAGCTTCAACCCGTATCGCCGCGATACGGGTTGAATTGCGTGGCAGGCAAATGTTAACATGGGGTGGTGAAGGGTTAAAGAGAGGATTGTTAATGGAAAATTGAGAATGGAAAATGGAAAATTCAGGTGCAAATCGGCCTTTGGCAGATTTGATTGGATACGGCCTAGGGCCATGGCTCCCGCATTATTGTCCACCGAGGTCTGTAGGGAACCACGCCCCGTGGTTCCGCGCCATTGGCGCCATCCTGGAGGTACAATACCCGCTTCGGCTTGTCCTTGTCTGCAGGCTCCCAACCCGTATCGCCACGATACGGGTTGTTTTTTTCGGTACGGTCTGAAACGCGACGTACTTCCAAAAACCACAGATAAATTTTTACCTTCCCATTGACTTTTTCAAAGAATAGTTATACCCTATAGGGGTATACAGTAAACGAGGAGGAAATCATGATGACTTGGCTAAAAGATGAAGAAAAAAGAACGGTTGCGGCCATGGTGATCTCAGCGCTGGCGCTGGGAATCCGTTTCGTGGCGGGCGACCGTCTGGCTTTTGATTTATCGTGGATTGCGGTTGTTTTATGCGGCCTGCCGATTATCATCGGTGCGGTGTCCGCAGTGATAAAAGCGTTTGACATCCGGGCGGATGTGCTGGTCTCCATCGCCATCATTGCCTCGGTGGCGATCGGTGAGGTTTTTGCAGCGGGCGAGATCGCAGTGATCATGACCCTTGGTGGTTACTTGGAGGAAAGGACCGTGAATAAAGCCCGGAAGGGCATCGAGCGTCTGGTGGATCTGACGCCGGAAAAGGCCCGTGTGATGCGGGAGGACGTGGAAGTCGTCGTCGATGTGGAGGCCGTGGCAGTCGGCGAAGCAGTGCGTGTGCTGCCCGGAGAAAAAATACCCGTAGACGGTATCGTGCTCTGTGGCGATACGGCGGTGGACCAGTCCCTGATGACTGGAGAATCCCTGCCGGTCGATAAGGAAAAGGGTGATGAGGTATTCTGCGGGACCATGAACCAGTTTGGGACAGTGGACATCCGCGTGACCAGGGCGGCTGAGGACAGCTCCCTGAAACGGATGATCCGTCTGGTGGCGTCGGCCGACGCGGGACGCGCGCCCATCGCGCACCTGGCAGACCGGTGGGCTACGGTCATTGTGGTGCTGGCGCTGACTGCTGCCGTTGTCACTGGTCTGGTAACCGGAGAGATGACCCGCGCGGTCACCATCCTGGTAGTGTTCTGTCCCTGCGCGCTGGTGCTCGCCACGCCCACAGCCATCATGGCAGGGATCGGCAGCGCGGCTAAAAATGGAATTCTGATCCGGTCTGGCGATGCGCTGGAGCGGCTTGCGTCTGTGGACCGCATTGCCTTTGACAAAACCGGCACCATCACCTACGGAAAGCCCTGTGTGCGCGCTTTTGAGTGTGAGGAGGCGTGGGAAAAGAACGTGCTGCTCAAATGGACCGCAGCCGCCGAAGCCCGCTCAGAGCATCCACTCGGCAAAGCGGTCTCAGAACATTATGCCGAAGGCCATCCAGAGCCGCTGCCAGAACCGTCGGAGTTTGTGATGCTGCCCGGCAAGGGCGTCTGCGCGGTGGTAGAGGGGCATGAAATCGCAGCTGGAAACCGAAAACTTCTGGACGCGATGGGTGTTTCGATGACGGAAAGCCTTGAAAAATCAGCGGAAAAATACCTGAGCGAGGGCGGCACCATTATTTATATCGCAGTGGATGGAAAAGCAGCGGGCTGCGCAGTGCTGGCAGATACCCTCCGCAACAATGCGCCGAATATGGTTGAAAAACTGAGGGCACAGGGGTTTAAAACTGCCCTGATTACCGGCGACCACCGGGCCGCGGCGCTTTATATGGCAGAGCGGGCCGGGATTGACACCGTTGAAGCCGACTGCCTGCCCGAGGATAAGATCGACGTGATCAAGCGGCTCCAGGGGAAGGCGCAGGAGAAGGTCTGTATGATCGGCGACGGCATCAACGACGCGCCGGCCCTGAAGACAGCTGACGTGGGCCTGGCCATGGGAGATATCGGCTCAGACATCGCCATGGACGCCGCTGACGCGGTGTTTGTGGGTGACGATGTGATGAAGGTGCCCTACCTGATGACCCTGTCCCGGAAAACCATGCGGACCATCCGCGTCAATATTTTTCTGTCCCAGGCGCTCAACGCAGTGGCGGTAGTGCTGGCTATGACCGGGATCATGGGGCCGGTGGCCGGCGCGCTGGTCCACAATGTGGGCTCAGTGGCCGTCATCATCAGCTCAGCCATGCTGCTGAACTTTAGCGAAAAGCCGAATAAAGAGAACCGGGGACAGGCCTCCGGCAAGATGATGGATAAGATTTATCATGAGGCAGTGAAACGGTAGGAAGGATTGTTCTAATGGAAAATGAGTGAACCCTTTTTCTGCCGAAAAAGCGATTAAAACAGCGGCCTACGGCCGCATCGGATTGTCAGAAAACCGGAGAGACACAACCTTTTACCTAAGGAAGAAAAAAGCGTCCTGCGGGCACCGTCTTCACACGGATAACTTCTTCTACTAAAGGGGATGTTTGATCTTGCCGGTGTCCGGCTGTTCTGGTAAAGGGGCACGATTCCTGGCCGTTTACCAGAACGCCTGGACCTTTTTGCTTATCTGGATAAAAGGCAAAGTCTCGGGCTGTGCCACTTTTTTGACACGCTGCATTGGCCGCAGGTAGCATCTCATCAAATCTGCAAAACAGATTTGTACCATAATTTTCCATTTAAAATACTCTTTTTAATTTTGCCTTCACTTTATAATTTTGCCAAAGCGCTGCCCTCACCGCAGCCGCAGGCTGACCTCGCCAGAGACGATGGACTGAAAGGAGCCATCGTCTTTTTTCAGGATCAGATGTCCCGCGTCATTGATGTCGCTGACCACGCCCTCCAGAGTTTCCCGGCCGTTCAGGATGGTAACCGGCTTTCCGATCACCATGGAGTGTTTCCGGTAGTCGGCCATGATGGCACCGGCCTCGGGAATGCAGGTGAGGCGGCTCAGGCGGTTGACCAGCTCGGCGGCCAGCCGGCTGCGGAGCTGCCCATCCGGCGCTTCCTTAAAGAGGGCGCCCGCCACTGACTGGAGCTCTTCGGGAAACCCCTGCTTTGGTTCGGTAAAATTGATCCCGGCGCCGAGGACAATGTAGTCAATATTCCCGGTTTCAAAGTCTGCGGCCGCCTCGGTGAGAATGCCGCAGATTTTTTTATCCTTTATATAGAGGTCGTTGACCCATTTGATCTCGGGCGCCAGGCCCGTCACGTCCGCGATGGCCTGGCGGATCAGAACGCTGGCGGCAATGGTGATGAAGAGGGACTGGCTGATGGCGGTGCCGGGCCGCAGAATAATGCTCAGATAAATCCCGGAGCCGTCGGGCGAAAAAAAGGCGCGTCCCATGCGCCCGCGTCCGCCGGTTTGAGATTCCGCGATGATGACTGTGCCGTCTGGCGCCCCGGCCAGAGCCCGCTCTTTGCCAAAGCTGTTGGTGGAGTCAAGGGAAGGGTAGACCTCCAGACGGTCCGCCTGCGCCGGGTCCTTCAGCCAGGGCGCGATGGAGGCAGCGGAGAGAATATCGTTGCTTTTGCACAGCGTGTATCCCTGCCTGGTTTTAGATGTGATCTGGTAGCCCTTATCTCTGAGCCCCTTGATGGCCTTCCAGACAGCGCTCCGGGAAAGGTTCAGCTTTTCTGCCAGCGCTTCGCCGGATACAGGCTCGCCCCGGTTTTCCTCCAGTATTTTTAAAAGGTCGGTTTGTGTGGACATGGGCAGTTCTCCTTTATATTTGTTAGTCTTATTATAAGATAGAAGAAAAGCAGCGGTCAATGTAAGAATTCTCTGAGGGCAAAATATTGCGGTCTTTCGCGCTCAGAATCTTTAAATAAACCTTAAAAAGGTTACAGGAGTAAAAATATGACTTTTGTATTTAAAAGAGGAAAGGAAGTAAAAAAGGAATATTTTGCCATCAAATTAAAATGATTCTTAATTGTTGGACAATTTAATGCCTATTTCAGTCAAAATAATCTAAAATGTCAAAAATATGGTTAAAAAAGTGCACGTTTGTGTTATAATATTATTCAAACAAGAGTTTTTAAAGTAAGATCATTAAGATAAAGAGGTTAATCTATGAGAGTCTTATTAAAAATCACAGATATCATCGATGTGGAAGTGCTGCAGAAAATTCAAGATTCTTTTTCAGATGCAACAGGCTTTGCGACCATCACCGTAGATTACAAGGGAAACCCCATTACGGAATACAGTAATTTTTCCGGCTACTGCACCAAGGTGCGTGAGGACGCCAAGTGTCTCGAGTGCTGCTATCGTTCCGATGCTCACGGAGGCATTGAGTCTGCCCGCTCGGGAAAACCCTCGATCTATATCTGTCACGGAGGCCTCGTAGATTTAGCGGTTCCGATCATGGTCAAGGGGAACTATCTGGGCGCCATTATGTCCGGGCAGGTCCGGATTGATGAAGAGGGGATGAAAAAGCTGCCTCTCGGTTCCGTTTCCGAGCTCACTGATTTCTCAGGCAACCCGGAGCTTCAGAAGCTTTATGATCAGACGCTGGTGACCACGCTGAAGCAGGTTCACGCCGCTGCGGACCTTTTGTATACGATTGCCAATTATCTGGTTGAAAAGCAGATGATTCACATCATGCAGGAGGAGCTGCACAACAAGAACCTCGAGCTCATGGAAGAGGTCAAGCTGAGAAGTGAAGTGGAGGCTGCCCTCAAGGAGGCTGATCTCAAGGCGCTGCAGGCCCAGATCAATCCGCACTTCCTGTTCAATGTCCTCAATACCATCGGGCGTCTGGCCCTTCTTGAAAACGCCGAAAAGACCCAGGAGATGATCTATGCCTTTTCGGATATGATGCGTTATACTTTAAAAAAGGAAAACACCAATATCGTTACTTTGAAAGAAGAGGTTGAGCATGTGCGGAATTACCTCTCGATTCAGAAAATGCGCCTGGGAGAGCGTCTGGATTATTCCATTCACATCGACGAGGACGCCGAAGAGGTGATGTGCCCCTTCATGACGATCCAGCCTTTTGTGGAGAACGCGATCAATCATGCCATTGAACCCCATGCTGCCGGCGGCAAGGTGATGATCACCGGAGAACAGGACGGCGATATCGTGACGGTCCGCATTATTGACGATGGAAAGGGAATCGCTCCGGAGTTGATTGAAAAGATCCTTGATGGCAACTACGACCCAGAGGCGCAGGGTAATGACAAAAATACGGGTATTGGCATCAACAATGCCAATAAACGGCTAAAATATTATTATGGCCCTGAATTTGGTATTAAGATCAACAGTGAGGTTGGTAAAGGGACTGAAGTGATGATTAAGATACCCCGTAAGGCATTATTAGGGAGAGGTTTAAATGTATAAATTATTTATCGTAGAAGACGAACATCTGGAAATTGAAGCGATTGAATTGATTTTAAGTCAGTACGGTAAAAATATCACGGTCATTGGAAAAGCGTCTTCGGGGCGCGTCGCTCTTGAAGAGATCAGAAGGCTGGACCCTGACATTGTTCTTCTGGATATCAATATCCCGGAAATCAATGGTATTGATGTGCTGCGCGCCATCAAAAAAGAGGATCAGGAGAAAAAGGTCATTCTGATCACGGCTTTTAACGAGTTCGATTTTGCCCACCAGGCCATCAAAGCCCGGGTGGATGATTTCCTGCTGAAGCCTATCAGGCCTCAGCAGCTCATGGAATCCATCAATATGGTGATCTCTACATTAAAAGCAAACGCCAAAAATAAATTTGACGAGAAGATGAGTGAAGTCATTTTCGCGGTCGTTCAGAAAAAATACAGTGACACCAGAAACGTCCTCACCGAATACCTGGATCTGCTCTACGACCACTATGGCTACGACCTGATGTCCATCCAGAACGAGATCCAGCATTTTATGGAAGAGCTGAACATTGTCTCCATGGATACCTGCGGCTACGATATCAAAAGCCCGCTGCGCATGAAGAACAACCAGCAATTTGTGACATCTTATAAAAACCGATACGATCTGAAGGTCGAAATTATGAAGGTTATCGACAAAATTTTTGATCACCTCATGGACAATAAGGAAAACCGGAAAAATAATATTGAGGATATCCTGAATTATATTGACCGGAACTGCCATAAGGATATCTTTCTGGACCAGGTGGGTGAGTACGCCAACATGAGCTCTTATTATCTGAGTAAAATCTTTA
>CAUEUD010000015.1 GCA_959020865.1 Eubacterium limosum
GTTTTCCTCCTCATAATAAACGGCATAAATGCCTTTCTGCTTTGTTTATACCCAGGGCGGGGAGGGAGTATCAAAAAAGATGACCGCCCGTTTCGGACGGTCATCTTTTTGATTATACGTGATCACTTCACAGCTTGCGCCACCCGTAAGTGCGCAGCTTTCGGATAAAGCTGTCGATATGGGAAGCGGCAAAACAGCCCGCGATGCCGGCAAAAATTAGTATTAAGAGTAAAATGATATCTGCCATAGTTTCCACCTTCTTTAAGCACAGCATATCACGTTGCGCGTGAAGGTGGTGTTAAGGCTTGGCGGATCGTATAAATATTTTATAAAGACGCGCTCTAGGGCCTTTATTTTTTGTCGTCCATCAGATTGAGCTCAGACATATAGGCGCTCTTGGTCGCCAGTTTTTCGTCGGCTTCCTTCTGGAACTTGGTAACCGCTGTGACGGCTTTCTTAATCGGCATAAGCGTGCCGGCGCCGCCGATACAGCCGCCCGGGCAGGCCATGCCCTCCAGCAGGTAGCCGTCACGCTTGCCGGCCTGGGCCAGCTTCAGCATTTTCTGGCATTCCTTCAGGCCCTCGGCGCGGTCGATCTTGACATCCACGTCCGGGTAGAGGTCATGGACTGCGTTGCAGATGGCGTCTGCCACACCACCGGCCACAGAGTAGCCGTGGCCAGCCGCGGTTGCGTCGTCCAGCTTGCCGTCATCCTCAAGGTCGCCGAACTCAATGCCCTTGGCCACGAACATACCCATGAGCTCCTCAAAGGTAATGACAAAGTCCACGTCGCTGCGGACGCTCTTTCTGGAGGCCTCCAGCTTTTTAGCCGCGCAGGGGCCGATAAAGACAATCCGGGATTTGGGGTGTTCCTTTTTGATAATGCGGGCTGTGGCGACCATTGGGGTCAGCTCACCGGAAATGCAGTGGGCGATCTCCGGAAATTTGGTCTTGGCCATGACAGACCAGGACGGGCAGCAGGAGGTGCCAATAAAGGGATCGTCCCCCTTAACAACCTTGTTGACATAGTGATGGGCCTCCTCAACAGCGCCCAGGTCAGCGCCCAGGGCTACCTCGACCACATCGGCAAAGCCCAGCTCCTTAATGGCTTCTTTGATCTTTTCAGGCGTTGCCAGAGGGCCAAACTGGCCCACAAAGGCCGGGGCGATCTCAGCGATGACCTCATCGCCCTCCTTGATGGCGTGGATCAGCTGAAAAATCTGGGTTTTATCTGCGATGGCGCCAAAGGGGCAGTTGACTAGGCACATGCCGCAGGAAACACACTTGTCATAATTGATCTTGGCGCGTCCCAGCTCGTCGCTCTCAATGGCGTCGACGCCGCAGGCCGCCGCGCAGGGCCGGTCATATTTTACGATGGCCTCGTAAGGGCAGGCCTCGCGGCAGCGCCCGCACCGCACGCATTTTTCCTTGTCAATATGGGATTTGCCATCCTTCATGTAGACGGCGTTTACCGGACAGACCGATACGCAGGGGTGTGCCAGACAGCCCCGGCAGTTGTCCGTCACCATAAAGGCTTTAGGCTCACAGGCGTCACAGGCAAAAGGAATAACATTCACCAGCGGCGGATCATAGACCTTTTCTGCGATGGCGCTTTCCTCCACATCTCTGGAGATGGGGGAGGGCTGATCGACCGGGTATAAGGGCAGGCCAATGGCGAGACGCAGGCGCTCACCGATAATGGCTCTTTCCTTAAAGACACTGTCGCGGTAGTTTGCGACCTCGCCCGGTATAATTTCAAAAGGGACTTCTTCCACTCTACTGGCGTAATCGCCGCCCTCATAGGCCATCTTGGCGATGGCGGCAAAAACCTGACGGCGGATTTTGGTCACAGGTGTGTAGATTCCTCTCATTTACAAATTCACTTCCTTCTTGATTATTTTGTCATTTCAAGAATTTGTGCCATCACAGTTTCCGTATTTGCCTTTTCGATCACAACATTTCCGACAGAAACAATAGGGGATTTCATTCCATGCTTTGCCTCGCCGATACATTTAACCGTTTCGATATAAATACCGCGTGAGAGCTCAAGGACATCCTTAACATCGTTCAGGCTTTCGATGGATTCGATGATGTCCATAGCGCCTTTCATCACACATTCTGTACAGACACAAACTGCTACTTTTAAATCTTCCATGTTTTCTCCCCCTGTTTGCTGGCCGCTGGAAAATGACGAAGGGCGTCGCGCCCTGTGTTTCGTCATTTATCACGGGCCAGCCATTAAATTTAAGTTCGATTTTTATTAATTTTTAAAGCTGTGGATCGGAGCGGGAATTTTGCCGCCGCGGTTCACAAAGATAGAGCAGTCATTGGGATTGACTGCCATAATGGGCGCGGTACCCAGCAGCCCGCCAAAGGAGGCAGACTCGCCAAGGCCCTTGCCGTATACCGGGATCAGGCGGACAGCGGTGGTTTTGGCGTTGATCATGCCAATGGCCGCTTCGTCAGCAATGATGCCGGAGATGGTCGCGGCAGGGGTATCGCCCGGAATGGCGATCATGTCAAGCCCGACTGAGCAGACACAGGTCATGGCTTCCAGCTTGTCAAGGGACAGCGCGCCAATGGAGGCCGCCTCAATCATGCCCTCGTCCTCACTGACAGGAATAAAAGCGCCGCTCAGGCCGCCAACAGAGGTGGAGGCCATGATGCCGCCCTTTTTAACCGCGTCGTTGAGCATGGCCAGCGCCGCGGTGGTTCCGTGGGCGCCGCAGTGTTCCAGTCCCATCTCCTCAAGAATGCGGGCAACCGAGTCGCCGATTTCGGGCGTTGGGGCCAGAGAGAGGTCCAGGATGCCAAAGGGAACGCCCAGGCGCTCTGCCACCGTGGTGCCCACAAGCTGGCCGGCGCGGGTGATCTTGAAGGCGGTTTTTTTAATGATCTCAGCCATCTCGTCAAAGCTGGCGTTCTGATGTTTTTCAAGAGCCTTCTTGACAACACCCGGTCCGCTGACACCCACGTGCAGCACGGTGTCCGGCTGGCCGATGCCATGGTAGGCGCCTGCCATGAAGGGGTTGTCCTCGACCGCGTTGCAGAAGACCACCAGCTTGGCGCAGCCAATGGAGTCCTCGTCGCGTGTGAGGTAAGCGGTCTGTTTGACAATCTCGCCCATCATTTTAACCGCATCCATGTTGATCCCTGTTTTAGTCGAGCCAAGGTTGACCGAGGAGCAGACACGTTCGGTGCAGGCCAGCGCTTCGGGAATGGAGTTGATCAGGTTGAGATCGCCCCGTGTAAAGCCCTTGGGCACCAGCGCAGAGAACCCGCCGATAAAGTTGACGCCGATTTCGTGGGCAGCTTTATCTAAGGTTTCGGCGTAGGCCACATAGTCGGTGTCGCTGCTGGCCCCCGCGATCAGCGAAATGGGCGTCACTGAGACACGTTTATTGACGATTGGAATGCCAAATTCGGTTTCGATGCGTTCGCCCTGGGATACCAGGTGCTCAGCCATTCGGGTGATTTTGTCATAAATTTTGCGGCGGGCTTTTTCGCCGTCGGCGTCGATGCAGTCCATCAGAGAGATCCCCATGGTAATGGTTCGGATATCCAGATTTTCCTTTTCGATCATGCGGACGGTTTCGAGCACATCTTTAAACATTGCCATTGTGCATCACCTCTTAAATGGAATGCATGGCATTAAAAATGTCTTCATGCTGAATGCGGATCGACATGCCGATGGTCTTGCTGAGCGCTTCCAGCTCTTCCTTGAGCTGTGCGAAATCGCAGGTCATCTTGGTGACATCCACCAGCATGATCATGGTGAAAAAGTCCTGCATAACCGTTTGGCTGATGTCCTCAATGTTGGCGTTGCTCTCTGCCAGAATTTTGGACACATTGTAAATAATTCCTGTGCGGTCCTTACCAATGACCGTAACTACTGCTCTCATTTATACACGTACTCCTTATCATTTAATGACGTTTATTCATGTTAAAGCGCTGGCAGACCATATTACAGAGTAAAAGGGGAACCTCATAGTTGATAGTTGACAGTGGATAGTGGATAGTTTTGGAGCAAATTCGCAGGCGAATTTGATTGGACTGCGGCCTCTGGCCGCAAACCGGGTCGCTTTTGTAAAGGCAAAAGGGTTCTGCAACTATCAACTATCAATTATCAACTGTCAACTTAAAAGTCTTTTTGCTTTCTGCCAACAGCTTCAATCTCTACTATATTAAACTAAAAAAGCGCGCAGAACAAGGGGTAAAGTGGGTTGAAACGGACTTCAGCTTAAGGAATACCCAAAAATCATTAAAATAAAGAGCAAAAGTAAATATTTAATTTTTTAAGATTGGTGGTAATAACTTGTCCCTGGGTGGTGCATTGTGGTATAATGTGGGGAGAATTGGTGTAGTGACCCAATAAAGTGGGGGATTCGTGGAAGAAAGGGTGGCGTTTGGCATGTTCTTTGGTGAATACGAGCATAATATTGACGACAAGGGCCGTCTGATCATCCCGTCCAAATTCAGGGAGGCGCTTGGCAAGGACTTTGTCATCACCAAGGGGCTTGACTGCTGCCTTTTTGTTTTTTCGACAGAAGAGTGGGAGATCTTTGTGAACAAGCTCAGGACCCTGCCCATCTCCGACAAGGATGCCCGGGATTTTACGCGTTTCTTTTTCAGCGGCGCCTCCGAGTGCGCGCTGGACAAGCAGGGGCGTATCTCCATTCCCGCGCCCCTCAGAAAGCATGCGCGGCTGGAAAAGGAAACCAAGATCATCGGCGTTTCCAACCGGCTTGAAATCTGGAACACAGAAAATTGGGACAACTACAACACTATGGACGTCAGCGATATTGCCGATAAAATGGCAGAGCTGGGAATCTAGCAGAAAGGAGGGAGCCTTTGGAATTTTCACACACAACCGTGCTTTTGCACGAAACCGTTGACGGGCTGATGATCAGGCCGGACGGTACCTATGTCGACGGTACCCTGGGCGGCGGCGGCCATTCAGAGCTGATCTGCAGAAGCCTGAGCGCAGACGGAACCCTGATCGGTATCGACCAGGACGATTTTGCTCTGGACTACGCGGGCAGACGCCTCGCGCCCTACGCGTGCCGCAAACAGCTTGTCAAAAACAATTTTGTTAACCTGAAACAGGTGCTCGAGGAGGCCGGTGTCGCACAGATCGACGGCATCATTTATGACCTGGGGGTTTCCTCCTTTCAGTTCGATGATGAAACCCGGGGCTTTTCCTACCACCACAACGGCCCACTGGACATGCGCATGGACAGCGGGGCAGAGCTGTCGGCCTATGAGGTCGTCAACGCTTATCCGCCGGAGCGCCTGAAAAAGGTGCTGCAGGTCTATGGGGAGGAGCGCTTTGCCGGCCGTATTGTAAACGCCATTATAAAGGAAAGAGAAACGAAGCCCATTGAGACCACTCTGGAGCTCAGCGAGCTCATCAAGGCCGCCTACCCGGCCAAAGAGCGCTTCAAAGAAAAGCATCCGGCACGCAAAAGTTTCCAGGCCATCCGTCTGGAGGTCAACCATGAGCTGGACATTTTAGAGGATGCCTTTTCAGCGGGGATCGAAGCACTGAAGCCCGGAGGGCGTATGTGCATCATTACCTTCCATTCCCTTGAGGACCGGATCGTCAAGCATTTTTTTAAGGACAAGCAGAACCCCTGCACCTGTCCGCCGGAGTTCCCCACCTGCGTGTGCGGGAAAAAGCCGGAAGTCAGGATTATTACGCGCAAGCCGATGCTTCCCACGCCGGAGGAGATCGAGGCCAACAGAAGGTCCAGAAGCGCTAAATTAAGAATTGCAGAAAAGCTATAGAACAAGGAGCAAAATCAAAATGGAGAACATGCAGAACAGTTGGGTTATTTCTGATACCATGAATTTGGATGCTGCTTCAGCCAGTGAAAGCCTGGGACGGACCAGCACCCGAAAAAAGTCATATAAAAAAGCTAAAAACAATATAAAAGCCGCAAAAGCAGGCAATCGAAAACGCCGCGGCCGCGCCAAATCCAAGGAGCTTACCGGCTTGTCTTACCTGATGATTGCAGCCGTGCTTATTTTTGTGGTCTGCATCGGCCTTTTGTTCCAGCAGTCCATGATTTCAGAGCTGAACGAGGAAGTACGCACCATGCAGGCAGAGCTTGAGGACAAGCAGGCAGTCAACGACAGTAAAAACGGGCAGATCATGGCCAGCACCGATGACCTGAGCGGCATCGAGGCCACAGCCAGAGGCTACGGCATGACCACGCCCACTGCCGGCCAGTACGTCTATGAAACGACCATGGAAAATACACAGAGAGCGTCAGCGGACACCCAGGGCGACAGTTGGCTCCGTTCGATTTTTAAATAATCGAGGGTGACAATGAGAGCGCGTAAGAAAAAAAAGAAAAATTTAAAGCAATCCCGTATGTATTATGCAATTGTTATTTTAGCAGTTGCATTTTTAATACTTGTAATAAAGCTGATGTATCTCCAGATTATCGACTCCACCGACCAGTACTCGCGTCAGGTGGATCAGCTGGTGGAGGAGGTGCCGCTAAAAGCCTCGAGGGGGAATATCTACGACCGCAACATGCGCATCCTGGTACAGGACTCCTCAGCCACCGCTATCCACGTCATCCCGCTGGAGGTCAAGGAGCCGGAAAAACTGGCAAAGGGGCTCAGTGAGAAGCTGAACCTTGATTACCAGGAGGTTCTGGACAAGGTCAACAAGACTGAGGATGACAAGGTCGAGGTAAAAAATGGGGTTAAAAAGGGTGACGGCGAGAAAGTCGTCGCTGGAATCCCTGAGGGGGTCAGCTTTCTGGACGGTACCGTCTACGCGATACCCGATGAGATCAAAGATCCCGATTCAGCCGCCCAGGTGTTAGTGAGCGTGCTGGGCATGGATTACGACGACGCCCATGAAGTGCTGACCCGCAAGGAAAACAGCGCGGTGCTCATTGAGGGCAAGGTCGATAACACCCTGGCCCGCGAGATTAAAGAGGACCAGGCCATTAAAAATGAAAAAGGCGAGACGAAAAGCTATAACGGCATTGAGCTCATCGAGGATAAACGCCGCTATTACACCAACGGCAATTTTGCCTCCTATGTTTTAGGGTTCACCGGGCAGGACCATACCGGACTTACCGGTGTCGAATCCTCCTACAATGACCAGTTGAAGGGTGACGACGGCATCATCTATTTCCAGAAGGATGCCCAGGGCAACCAGATCCCTTCACAGACAAAGGTCATCAAGGAGCCGACCCAGGGGCAGGATCTGACACTGACCATCGACAGCAATATTCAGATGCTGGCCGAGAGAGGGCTCAAGTCCGCTGTCGAGGAATGGAAAGCTAAAAGCGGCACGGCCATTGTTATGGATACCAAAACCGGCGAGATCATCGCCATGGCCACCCAGCCGGATTACAATCTCAACGACCCTTATTCCATCAGCGACTATTATAGCTCAAAGCACGCAGGCGACCTCAAGGACAAATCCAAGGCCGACCAGCTCAGTGAAATGTGGAAAAACCCAGCGGTCAGCTTCATCTACGAGCCTGGTTCGACCTTTAAAGCTGTAACGGCGTCTAGCGCTCTTGAAGAAGGCGTGGTGACACCGGACACCAAGGTGTACTGCAGCGGCTCCATCAACATTAACGGCGTAACCGTCAACTGCACCGGCTCCCACGGCACACAGACCGTTTCAGAAGCCATTGCAAACTCCTGTAACCCGGGGCTGGTCCAGATCATTCAGAAGCTGGACCCGGCGCTGTTCTATCAGTATGTTTATAACTATGGCTTTGGCAAGCAGACAGGCATCGAGCTTCCAGGGGAGGAAGCCGGGATCATCAACCGGCCCTTTGACGGAAACGGCGAGATCAACCTTTTGGATTACGCCACCTTCTCCTTTGGACAGGGCCTTGCCACCACACCCATTCAGCTGCTCTCAGCGCTGAACTGTGTTGTCAACAACGGTTATTATATGAACCCGACCATCATCGGAAAGGGGAGCAGCCAGCAGGAATATGTCAACAATCAGCTGAACGGCCCCAAACAGATCATTTCCTCCGACACCTCGGCGGAAATGCGCAATATCATGAAAAATGTTGTCGCTGAAAACTCGACCCTAGCCAGCCTGGCAGAGGGCTACAGCATTGGCGGCAAGACCGGTACAGCCGAAAAATTTGTGGACGGCGCTTACAACAGCACCTACTACGTCACCTCCTTTTTCTGTTACGCTCCGGTCGAGGACCCACGGTACTCCATTCTTTTGGTGCTCGACGAACCGGACCCCAGCGCCTTTGGGGGCACCAGCGCCGCGCCGACTGCCATCAATCTGATGAAGCAGGTTCTGGACTACATGGGCGGCCAGACCGACAGCGACACCCAGATCCAGCAGAACTCCATTACTGTGCCAGATCTGATCGGCCAGGAAAAGGATTTTGCTGTTAAGATTCTGGAGGAAAAGGGCATCAAGTATAAGCTGGATGTAAAAGGCGATGGCGATACCGTCATTTCCCAGAGCTTCCCGGCCCAGAGTGTCTATGACCCCAATACAGAGCTGGTCCTTGAAATTGGCTCCCAGAGCAGTGAGAATGGCGGCAAGGTTACCGTTCCAGACCTTAACGGCATGTCCATTCAGTCTGTCAACGAGATTGTCACCGGCCTTGGCCTCAACCTCAAGGTCACTGGCTCCGGCTTTGCCGCCGAGCAGTCCCCGGCGGCGGGAACCGTTGTCGATAAGGGCAGTGAGATCAGCGTGACCTTTAAACCTTAAAGCATAAAGTAAAGGCAGCGATGACCGTCCGTTTCGTACGGTCGTCAGGCTTAAGTTTTAAATCACCATTGAAGAAGCAGGATTTTCTTGCTTCTTTTTGTCAATTTGTAAATAAAATGTAAAATTGTTGGAACCTTGCCTGTGGTTTTGCTATAATAAGAAAGTATGTAAAAATTTCAGTTTGTCTTTGACAAAACAACAAGAGAAAGAAGATACTTAAATATGGAAAAAGTTTCACTTGAACAACTGGTGAAAATCACAGAAGGCCGGCTCATCCAGACAGGAACAACCGACTGGATCAGCGGCGCGGCGATTGATAGCCGTAAAATCGAAAAAAACGACCTTTTTATCCCCATTAAGGGTGAAAAGGTAGATGGACACCGTTTCATCAAAATCGCAGCCGAAAAAGGCTGTTCAACAAGTTTTACAGAAACAGAAGCTCTGGATTTTCCAGAGGGGATCAGCGTTGTTCTGGTCGAATCCTGCCTGGAAGCCATGAAGGCTCTGGCAAAGTACAACCGGGAGCGCTATGATATACCGGTCATCGCCATTACCGGCAGCAGCGGAAAGACCACAACCAAGGACCTCATCGCTTCAGTGCTGTCTCAGAAATACAATACCCTGAAAACCCAGGGGAATTTCAATAATGAATACGGCATTCCTCAGACGCTCTTTAACTTACAGCCAGAACACGAAATCGCCGTGATTGAAATGGGCATGGACCATCTCAATGATATCCGTAAATCCATCGGTGAGGTCAGGCCCCATATCGGCGTCATTACCAATATCGGCACAGCTCATATCGAGATTCTGAAAACCCAGGATAATATTCTGGCCGCTAAAAAAGAAATCTTTGAGACCATGGTCGCCGGCGACATTGCGCTGCTCAACGGGGATGATGTGTATTTAAATAAGATCAAAGAGGATGAAGAGCCTTTCTCGGTTGTCCGGGTGGGGATTAAAGGTGAGGATCTGTCACTTAAGGCAGAACAGGTCGATTCCTCTGCCAAGGGCATCCGCTTTGAGGCGGATGGCGAACACTTTCACTTCGCTTATCCTGGCATTCACAATGTTTACAACTGCCTGACCGCCATCTGGCTCGGCAGATATTATCAGATGACCCATGAAGAGATTCAGCGCGGGCTTGACGCCTTTAAACCAAGCGGCAACCGCATGGATATCGTCAAGGTAAGAGAGACCACGGTGATTAACGATTCCTATAACGCCAATCCCGACGCCATGAAGGCAGCCCTCGATATGCTGTGGGATATGGGGAAAAGCAGCCGCAGGCTCGCGGTGCTCGGCGATATGCTGGAGATGGGCGAGATGGCTGAAAGCGGCCACCTCGAGATCGGTGCTTACGCGGCAGAAAAAGCCGATGTGCTCATTGCGGTTGGCCCAGAATCAAAAGCCTACATCAAGGGGGCAGGCGCCAGCCTGGCAGATGAGCGCTGTTTCTGGACTGCAGACGCAGAAGGCGCCGGAGAGCTGCTGAGAAAGCTTATGGCGCCGGGAGACGTGATTCTCATCAAGGCCTCCAGGGGCGTGCATCTGGAAAAAACACTGGAAATGATTCAGGAGTAAAGGAAGAGGAAACAAGGAAAAGATGGATACTTTAAAAATTTCAATTGTCAGTTTATTAGTCGCATTTATCATTGTCTGGCTCGTCATGCCGCGAGTCCTGCCGATTCTGCACCGGCTGCACTTCGGGCAGGCCATCCGCGAGGAGGGGCCGCAGAGCCATATGAAAAAATCCGGTACTCCCACCATGGGCGGCCTTGTCATCCAGGGCGCTGTCCTCATCGCTGTTATTATCATCAGTTTATTTACTAAAAAATGGGACTTTTTCCCATTGATCGTGATGGTGGCCTTTGGTGCCATTGGCTTTATCGACGATTTTATCAAGGTTTCAAAGAAGCACAACCTGGGGCTGCGCGCCTGGCAGAAGCTGGTCCTCCAGTTTGTGGCGGCCCTGGCCATTGCCCTTTACGCGGCATGGACACCCGCCATCGGCACAGAGCTGGTCGTTCCGTTTATGGGCGCCACCGTTGATTTCGGTATCTGGTATGTTCCTTTTACCTTTTTCGCAGTCGTGGCGGTGACCAATGCAGTCAACCTGACCGACGGCCTTGACGGCCTCGCTTCCGGCGTTACGGCCATTGTATGTCTTTTCTTCCTGGCCATGGCCGTTGCCCTGAATCAGGTCAGCACCGCTGTTTTCAGCGGAGCAGTGATTGGCGCGTGCCTTGGCTTCCTGCGCTACAACTCAAACCCGGCTGAGATTTTTATGGGCGATACAGGCTCCATGGCTCTGGGCGGCGCAGTCATTGTGATGGCCATCATTACACGGATGCAGATATTTGTGCTGATCGCAGGCCTGCTTTATGTAATTGAGGCCCTGTCGGTGGTTATTCAGGTGGGCTATTTCAAGCTGACCCACGGCAAGCGCTTCTTTAAAATGGCGCCGATCCACCATCACTTTGAGCTGAAGGGCTGGAGTGAGACCCGGGTGGTCACCGTGTTCTGGATTGTTACGGCAGTCTTTGTGGCACTGGCATTTTTATGTTTATAATTTAGGAGGCGTGAGTACAATTGAGTGAAAAGATTTTAGTGATTGGAGCTGCCCGCAGCGGTGTGGCGGTTTCAAAGTTTTTAATGGATTGCGGCAAGGCAGTGATACTGACCGATAATCGTCCTGAGGACGTGGTTCTGGCAGAGTTTCCCCAGGTACGGGAGACCTTGGCAGAGCTTGAGGTAAAAGGCATCGAAACCGTTTTTGGAAGACAGATCGACACCAAGGTTATCAATGAGATTGACCGTGTGGTCACAAGCCCGGGCGTGCCGTTAACCATTCCGATCATTGCCGAGGCATACCGCTGCGGCGTTCCTGTTATCGGCGAGGCTGAGCTGGCGTACTGTATGACAAAGGCCCCTTTTGTAGCCATCACCGGCACCAACGGCAAAACCACCACCACCACACTCACGGGTGAGATCTTTAAAAACAGCGGCCGGAAAACCTACACGGTGGGCAATATCGGGGACCCCATCAGCAACTATGTAATGGAAGCAACGCCCGAGGATGTCTTTGTGACAGAGATCAGCGCGTTTCAGCTGGAGACCATCAATAAATTCCGTCCAGTCGCTTCGGCCATATTAAACCTGTCGCCAGACCATATGGACCGGTACGGCACCATGGAAAATTACATTGCCGCCAAGGCCCGCATTTTTGAAAACCAGCGCGGCGAGGACTTTTTGGTGCTCAACGCCGATGACGAGCAGGTCTGTGAGCTGGGCCGTCAGGCGCAGTGCCGGAAGTACTATTTCAGTCTGGATAAAAAGGTGGCCCAGGGCGCCTACGCCATGGACGGCGGTATTTTTATCAATGACAATGAATCGGTCATTCCAATCTGCCGTATCGAGGAGATGGGCATAAAAGGCCCTCACAACGTGCAGAACGCTCTTGCGGCCACCGTGCTCGCATATTTTATGGGAGTGGACGTGGTCAGCATCACGGAGACGCTGAAGTCCTTCGGTGGGGTAGAACACCGCCAGGAATTTGTGGCGACCATCGACGGTGTGGATTATATCAACGATTCCAAGGGCACCAACACCAACGCGGCCATCGTGGCTCTGAACGCTATGACCAAACCGGTCATCCTCATCGCCGGAGGCTACGATAAAAAAGAAGACTATAGCGAATTTATCGAGGTGGTCAGGAAAAAGGTCAAACGCATGGTGTTAGTCGGAGCGACTGCTTCCCAGATTGAGGAGACAGCCGAGGGCCAGGGCTATTACAGCACTGTGCGTGTGGGCGATTATGACGAGGCGGTCAAGGTCGCCTCGGAGTGTGCCGCTCCCGGCGATGTGGTGCTGCTGTCACCGGCCTGTGCCAGCTGGGATATGTTTGACAATTTTGAAATCAGAGGACAGGTCTTTAAGGATTTAGTTAAACGAATCGGGAGTAACTGATGAAAAAAGGAAAAGTAGACAGGCCGTTTGTCATCGCTCTGTTGATTTTGGTAGGCTTTGGCCTCCTGATGGTCTTTAGCGCCAGCATGTATTCTTCAACAGTCGACGGCAGCAAGGGCTACTCGCTCTTTCTCAAGCAATTTGGGTTTGTGGCGCTGGGGCTCGTTGTAATGGGCTTTATGAGTAATATCGATTATCGCAAATACAATAATAAGAAAATCAGCATGATTTTGCTGGGCGTGACGGTCTTTCTGCTGCTCCTTGTATTGATACCGGGCATCGGGGTAGAGGTCAATGATGCCAGGCGGTGGCTGAATGTCGGCATCGGCCAGTTCCAGCCCTCGGAGCTCGCAAAGGTCACGGGCATTCTTTATCTCTCCTCCCTGCTAGCGCGGGAGCCGGAGGTACTGAACGGCGGCACCTGGGAATTTACAAAGCAGTGTATGGCGCCGATTTTCCTGATCTGTGGCATCACAGCCATCGAGCCCTCACTGAGCGCGGCCATGGCCATTGGCTTCGGTATGGTGGCAGTGCTCTATTTTGCAGGGGTACGCTTTAAACGCTTCGCGCCCTATGCGGCAGTCGGCGTGGCGGGGGTCGTTGTGCTGATGATCATTGAGCCCTGGCGTCTGGAACGCTTTAATGTATTCTTAGGCCGCGGGAGCGTTGACTATCAGATCACCCAGTCACTCTTAGCTATTGGGACTGGTGGCATTTTCGGGCAGGGGCTGGGCAATGGCAAGCAGAAATTTCTGTTCCTGCCAGAGCTCCAGAATGACTTTATTTTCGCCAATATTGGCGAGGAATTTGGCCTTATCGGCTGTGTCTTTGTTCTGGGCCTTTTCGCCTTTATTATCTGGCGGGGCTTCAAAATTGCCAACACGTCGCCGGACCGGTTCGGTTACCTTTACACCAGCAGTGTCATGCTGCTGCTGGGCTTTCAGGTGTTTGTAAACGTGGGGGTCGCCACCTCGGTCATCCCGGTTACCGGGATGGCGCTGCCTTTTGTCAGCGCTGGCGGTACCTCGATGGTGGTGCTCTTTGCCATGCTGGGGCCCATACTCAATATTTCAAGGCAGGCGGACCTGCGTAAAAGGAAAGGGAGAAGAAAATGAAAATTTTAGTAGCGGCCGGCGGCACCGGAGGCCATATCTATCCGGGGCTGGCCATTGCAGATAAACTAAAGGAGCGCCTGCCCGATGCCGAGATCCTTTTTATCGGCTCACAGGTAGGCATGGAAAAAAACATTGTGCCCAAGGAGGGCTATCCCATTGAGTACATCCGAGTCCGCGGCTTTGAGCGTGAGCTGTCGCTTGAAACGCTGGCAGCGGTCAAGGGAATCTTTGACGGCATCTCAGATTCAAAAAAGGTTTTGAAAAGGCATCAGCCGGACCTGGTGGTTGGGACTGGCGGCTTCACCTGCGGTCCGCTGCTTCTCGAGGCAGCGAAGCGGGGCATTCCCACCATGATCCATGAGCAAAACGCCTACCCAGGCAAGACAAACCGGATGCTTGGGAAAAAAGTGGACCGCGTGGCCATCAGCTTTAAAGAGGCCGCCGAGTATTTTCCGGAGGATAAGACATTTCTGGCAGGCAACCCGGTGCGTGACGTGTTTAAACAGACCGACCGCAAGGCCCTCAGGGATAAGCTTGGCCTGAAGGAAAACCAGCGTCTGGTCGTCATCATGGGCGGCAGCCAGGGGGCTGGGAGTATCAACAATGCGGCCGCTTCGTTTATTGCCAGGAATGCAGATAATCCGGATATTGTCGTCTATCACCTGACCGGGAGAGGACAGTACGATAAAGTCCTAGAAAAATTAAAGGAAAATGATGTAAAATTAGACGATTGCCGTAATATAAACGTGTTAGCGTACAGCGATGATGTCCACACCCTTATCGGCGCTGGAGATCTGGTTGTCAGCCGTTCTGGAGCCATGTCGGTGGCTGAGATTGCCGCGGTGGGCATTCCATCCATTTTGGTGCCCTACCCAATGGCAGCAGGAAACCATCAGGAATTTAATGCCCGTGTTATTACCGATAACGGCGGCGGTATCCTGATCCATGACACCGAGCTGACCCCGGACCTGCTGGCCGAAACCATTCCGGCCCTGCTCCGGGATGAAAAGGGGCTTGAAAAAATGCGGAGTGCCACAAAAGAACGGGCAATACTGGATGCAGGTGACCGGATTTGTGCAGAAGCTTTGAAGCTGATCAAATAAATTGAACAAAAACAAATAAAAAGGGTGACAAAAACCGGTAAATGGTGATAAAATGGATGAAAAGCTGCAAAGACGTAAAAAATTAAAAAAAAATAAAAGGAAAAGACTGCTAAAATATGTTACACTATTAGTGGTTGCTGTTTCTATTTTATTTGTCTTTATTTTTGTCATGGCAAGCGCCATTTCCGCCGGTGTGTTTAATATCAAGCATATTGAAGTAATTGGGAATGAAGTTGTCGATAGCGAAACAATTGTAGAAACTTCAGGAATCAATGAAGGTGAGAGCATTTTTTGGGTAGATTTAAATAAGGCTCATTATAATATTGAGGAACTCATAAATGTTGAAAAGCTGGAGATTACAAAAGTCATGCCGGACAAAATCGTGATCAAAGTAAAGGAAGCACCGGCAATCTGCGCGGTCAATTACGACGGCAAGATCAATTATATCAACCGTGAGGGGCTTCTGGTTGAGCGCAGCGAGTATCTGCGCAAAACGGATATCCCCATTGTTACGGGCTTCACGGATATTACCATTGATAAAATCGGGCATCCGGTAACCTTTAATCCGGACTGGAAGTTTGACACAGTCATGGAGATTCTGAAGACTTTTCAGAATGACGGAAACCTTGCGAAGATTTCGGAAGTGGGTATTACGGAAAATAATACTTATCGGATCATTACAAAAAATAATGTGGTTATGACCGTGTCGGATCTGGATAACTTTAAAGGCTCTTATGATTATATCAATACGGTTTTTGCCGAGAACAAGAGTAATCTGGACATCAATCTGACCACTGGCGGTAACAAACCGATTCTGAAACCAAGATAAACTGAGGTGAAGGCTTGAAGGGAAAAGGCAGTTTAGCGATTGCGCTAATATGTATTTTTGTGGGTGTTTTGATTATCCTTCAGATGAAAACAGTCGACCAGTTGGGCGGGACGGTTGATTCCGAGCGCGCCGGCGACCTGGCTGCTGAGGTAAAAGCCCTTGAAAACAAAAATGACGAGCTGAACAACCAGCTCGAGGATCTCGAAAAACAGCTGGCTAACTATGAATCGGATGCCGCTGGAACCGATGATGTCATAAAGAAAAAACAGAAGGAGCTGGAGAAGGAACGCGTGCTTGCAGGTGTGACGGATGTGACGGGGTCAGGCCTGGTCATCACCATTGATACCGACAGCACAGATTACGACGCGTCCCTCTATTCCAAAAGCTCCGATCTGCTGCTCTCACTGGTAAACGAGCTGAACGCAGCAGGCGCCGAAGCCATTTCCATCAATGGCGAACGTTTGATTAATACTTCGGAGATCCGCCAGGCGGGCTCCTATATTAATATTAACCGTAACAAATACGGTGCACCCTTTGAGGTGAAAGTCATTGGCAATCCTCAGGATCTCTCCGCGGCCATCAAAATGCGGGCCGGTGTTGTGGATGTCATGCAGTCCAATAAGCTGAAGGTTTCTATTTCACAGGAAGACAATGTTCTTGTGAAGGCCTACAGCGGTGTGATTGACTTAAAGTATGCCAAGCCGGCCTCAGGCAGTGGGTCCGATGAATAGCGGTGGGCTATGAAGAGTATAAGTGAAAAAACCATGAACCGGATACTGGTCTTGGTCTTTCTGGTGGTTGGCATTGGAATGGCCCTGATCGTTAAGGAGATTGGCTCAAAAGACATCCCGGCCCAGCGTACCTTTGTCAATGCGAAGACTTTATATAACCAGGAGCTTGAGGAGGATAACCTCAAAGTCAAAAATGAGGAGCTCAGCAAAAAAATAGCGGCTGAGCAAAAAAGGCTCGAAACCTACGAGGAGGCCCAGAGGGCCATCGAGGATGAAGGTTCTGTGGTCGATACTGTCGGCCAATATCTGGACGCAGAGCTTGAAAACTATAAAATGGCAGACGGCTCTGTACCCATCCAGGGACCCGGCCTTGTCATCACGCTGGAAGACAGTGACAAAGCCATCGAACCTGGTGAAAACCCTAATAAATACCTGGTGCACAACTCAGATGTGCTGGCAGTCATTAATGAACTGAAGGCAGCCGGCGCGGAGGGAATCCAGCTCAATAAAATGCGCGTGACAAGCAGCAGCAACATCGACTGCGGCGGCGCAGTCATAAATGTGGATGATGAGATATCCTCACCGCCATTTGTGATTGAAGCCATTGGAGACCCTGAATCCATGTATATTTACTTAAATTCTGATGAAAGTGTTATTCAACTGTTGAAATATTGGGAAATAAAGGTTAATATAGAAAAGTCAGAATATTTACTACTCAACAAAAGTAATAAACTGTAATTTGATTTTTTGCAGAGAAACGAGGACAACGATGCTATATCCATTAATAGGGCTGCTTGCAGGGCTTTTAATTGGTGTTGTTTTGCCTTTTGAAATACCGCTGGCATATTCATCCTATCTCTCAATCGCAATACTCGCTTCGCTGAATTCAGTATTTGGCGGTATTCAGGCAGACCTGGAAGGAAAATTTGACCAAAAACTGTTTATTACCGGTTTTTTTGGCAACACCATTTTAGCGGCGCTGCTGACCTATATCGGTGACAGAGTAGGGATTCCAATTTATTACGCAGCAATCTTTTATTTTGGAACCAGCCTGTTTTCAAATTTTGCAAAGATCCGGCGTTATTACTTCCGGTCTGGCAGCAAAAAATCAGATCCTAAAGCGATTTCAAAGGAGCAGAAGCATGGTCATTCAACCGGCCATAAGGCTGAGCCTATAGAAATAATACATTCCACAACCGATGATTTGGACGAGACAGAGGACTATGAGGAAGAAGACTACGATGCCGTTGAGCTTGACGAGAGCGGCTACCGCGGTGACGCTTCCGACGAGGATGAAGTCTTTGAAGATGATGAGGAACTGGATGAAGAACAAAAAAATGATGATAAAAAACAAACTAAGAGTTTCTTACGTGAAATAGAGGAGGAAGAAAAGTGATTGAATTAGATGGCTACAATGATAATTTTGCGAGAATTCGTGTAATTGGTGTTGGCGGCGGCGGGAACAATGCCGTTAACCGCATGATCGAATCAGGTCTGAAGGGTGTTGACTTCATATCCATCAATACTGATAATCAGGCATTAGCCCTGACCCTGGCTGAAAAACGCCTTCAGATTGGTGAAAAGACCACCGGCGGTCTTGGTGCAGGCGGTAACCCGGAAATGGGTCAGAAGTCTGCAGAAGAAAGCCGTGATGCCATTGCAGATTTAATTCAGGAAACAGATCTGTTATTTATCACTGCTGGTATGGGCGGGGGAACCGGTTCCGGTGCTGCGCCGATCATTGCAAAAATTGCCCGTGAAATGGGAATCTTAACCATTGGTGTTGTCACCAAGCCATTCTCTTTTGAAGGCCGAGTCCGCATGCGCAACGCTCAGATTGCCAGTGATTTCCTTCAGGATAATGTCGATGCGCTGGTTACCATTCCAAATGACCGTTTATTAAGAATGGCCGATAAGACCACTTCCTTAAGAGACGCTTTCAAGCTGGCAGATGATGTCTTATTACAGGGGGTTAAGAGTATTTCTGACCTGATCTCTATGCCGGGTCTCGTAAGTCTTGACTTTGCCGATGTTAAGACCATCATGAAGGATGCCGGCCTGGCACACATGGGTGTTGGCCGTGCCTCCGGTGAAAACCGTGCCGAAGAAGCTGCAAAAGAAGCGATCTTAAGCCCGCTTCTGGAAACCGAAATTGACGGCGCTACCGGCGTACTTTTAAATATTACCGCAGGTGAAGACCTGTCACTCTTTGAAGTCGACAGAGCCGCTACCATTGCGAGAGAAGCTTCTGACGAAGACGCCAACGTTATCTTTGGTGCGACCATTGATGAAAGCTTTGGCGATGAAATCCAGATTACTGTTATCGCGACTGGTTTCTTACCGGCAGAAGAAGTGGAAGCTAAAAAAGCTGCTATCTTGAACAGCGCAAACGCTGCTGCTGCAAACACGACTGCTAAGCCTGAAACCAAAACAACCAGCGGCGCTGGCGAATTTGCGATTCCTGGATTTTTAAGCAACGAAGACTAAGGTGTCTGAATGAAGTGTCCCTTTTGTGATTATGACGAAAGCAAAGTAGTTGATTCACGACCTGTTGAAGAAGGCACTATGATTCGTAGAAGAAGGGAGTGTATCCGGTGCGCCAAAAGGTTTACGACCTATGAGCGGATTGAAAACATTCCCTTGATCGTTGTTAAAAAGGGCGGTCAGCGTGTACCCTTTGATAAAAATAAAATTTTAAACGGGATGATCAAAGCCTGTGAGAAACGTCCGGTGCCCATCGACAACATCCAGCGTGTTGTTGATTTGATGGAAAAGGAGCTTTATCAGGTTGAAGATAAAGAGGTGGAATCATCCTACATTGGAGAGCGCGTCATGGATGCGCTTAAGGATATCGATCAGGTGGCCTACGTTCGTTTTGCATCAGTTTATCGTGAGTTTAAGGATGTTGAGTCTTTTATGGATGAACTGAACCGCCTTATGTCTGAACGCTGAAGGCGTGGAGTAGTGAATGAAATTTTTTGAAAAAACCATTGCGTCTAAAGAGATTTACAATGGACGCATCTTAAATTTAAAGGTCGACGAAGTCGAGCTTCCGGATGGAGGTACTTCTTTCCGGGAACTGGTAGACCACAAGCAGGGTGTCGGTATTTTGCCTGTCAGAGGAAACCGGATTATTTTCGTGCGCCAGTTTAGAAAGGCCATCGAAAAAGTGATCCTGGAGATACCGGCTGGTCTGGTTGAAGTGGGTGAAGATCCAAAAGAGGCAGCGGTGCGGGAGTTACAGGAGGAAATTGGCCTGAAGCCCCTGGATTTGCACTTTTTAGGAGAAATGTGGCCCTCACCGGGATTTACCAATGAAGTGACCACTTTATTTATGGCGTCTCAATTTGTTATTGAGCCGAGAAAACAGGATGATGATGAATTCATCGAAATTGTCGAAATGCCTATACGGACAGTCCGAGCGCTTTACCTCAAAGGAAAGTTTTCAGACGCAAAGACTGCCTGTGTTTTAGGTCGCTTTTTTTCTCTTATGTAAATAAAATCATCGAGGTGGTCTATTATCATCTGTGTTGTACACAGGATAACAGATCACTTTTCTTATTATTTGTAACAAATAAATTAAAGCTTTTAAGGAGAAACCGAATGACAGAAAATTTTATATTCTCCGGTCATGACACGGTGGCGTTAGCGCAAAAATACGGCACGCCGCTTTACGTTATGAGCGAAGATATTTTAAGAGGGAACATCAACCGTATTAAGGATGCCTTTGAATCGGCGGGCGCGGATTATGATGTGAACTATGCCGGCAAAACCTTTTTAAATATGGGAATGTGCCGGATCATTGCAAGTGAGGGCATCTCTCTGGACGTGGCATCAGGCGGAGAACTTTATACTGCTGTAAAAAGTGGTTTTAATCCTGCACGTATTTGTTTTCATGGCAGCAATAAAAACCAGGCAGAGCTGGAAATGGCCCTCGGCTACAAGGTAGGCCGTATCGTTGTCGACAGCGAATGGGAGCTGGAACGGCTGCATCTTTTGACTGAGGAGCTTGAGCAGCCTGTCAAGGTGCTGTTTCGGGTATCTCCCGGTATTGAAGCCCACACGCATGAGCTTATACAGACAGGGAAGATTGACTCCAAATTTGGCCTGCCATTGAGCCAGGCCCGTGAGATTATTGGCCGCACAAAAGAAATGGAGTATGTGGAGACTGTCGGCATTCATTGTCACATCGGCTCTCAGATTGCAGATGAAAAGCCTTTCCTACTGGCTTCGGAAGTCATGCTGGATCTTTATAAGGCTTTGCTCTCCGATGGGCTTAATCTGACTGAGATTAATCTGGGCGGCGGCTTTGGTATTCCTTACTTGAAGGAAGATCCCAGCTTTGACGTCACCAACTATATTCCTAAAATGGTCGACCGTATGCGTGAGATGGCTGAGCAGAGACAGGTTCCGATGCCCAAAATCGTGGTAGAGCCTGGCCGTTCAGTAGCGGCTCCGGCAGGTATTACTTTATATACGGTGGGAACTGTCAAAGAAATCCCGGGACTCAAAAAGTACGTAAGTGTTGACGGGGGTATGGCAGATAATCCCCGCCCGGCGCTTTACGGAGCGGACTATGATGCCGTGATCTGCAATAAACCTCAGGATGAAGCATTGATGGAAGAAGTAACAGTCAGCGGTAAAGCGTGTGAGACAGATACCTTAATTAAATCCATTAAGCTGCCGTCTCCTCAGCCAGGCGATACGCTGGCAGTGCTTCATACAGGGGCTTATAATTATTCAATGGCCAGCAACTATAATCGTCTCAGAAGGCCGGCAGTTGTCCTTTTGAAGGGCGATCAGTCAGCAATCCTGGTTGAACGTGAAAGCTTTGAGGATCTGGTCAAGAATGACAGGATTCCTTCCTGGCTTGAGGACTGATTATGTTTAGCGCAAATTATTTTATCAACCTGCTGCTGAGCCTGCCCGGTATTTTAGTCGCCATTTCTTTTCATGAAATGGCCCACGGCTACGCGGCGGATGCGATGGGGGATCCAACCCCGAAACTGGCGGGACGACTGACGGTTAATCCCCTTAAGCACATTGACCCCATCGGTTTTATCAGTATGCTGCTTTTTCGTTTTGGCTGGGCAAAGCCTGTGCCGGTTAATCCGAATAATTTTAAAAATCATCGGAAGGGAATCATTGTTGTCAGTCTGGCGGGCTGCTTCACAAACCTTTTGTTAGGCTTTATTTCGCTCATTGCGATCTACGCGGTTTCGCCCTTTGCCAACGTGTATCTGCTACAGATTCTGCAGTATTTGTACCTGTATAACCTGATGTTTGCAGTCTTTAACCTTATTCCCATTCCACCCCTCGACGGGTCACAGATTCTGGCTGAGTTTTTGCCTTACAACGCAAAACAGAAATTCTACCAGTTTTCACGTTATGGGATGATCATTCTGCTGCTGCTGGTTGTATTTAATGTGTTCGGTCTGATTATTACACCCATCATCAACGGGATTGATGGTTTGTTCAGAATGATATTAAACCCACTTTTTTTAATGATTTGGTCATAAAATGAATAGTTACGAAGTCAGTTTAGAGAAATTTGAAGGTCCTCTGGACCTTCTCATTCATTTAATTCAAAAAAATAAAATTGATATCTACGATATTCCCATCGCAGAAATCACAAACCAGTATCTGGCCCATATTGAGAAGTGGCGCGAGCTGGATATGGAGGTTGCCAGTGAGTTTGTGGTTATGGCTTCCAAGCTTTTGGAGATTAAATCCAGAATGCTTCTGCCAAGAGCAAAGGATGAGGAAGAGGACGAAGAAGACCTGAAAGAGAAATTGGTACGCCAGCTTATAGAGTATAAAATCTTTAAAAATATCAGCATTTATCTGGAAGAACGGGAGTGTGCAGAGCTGCATGCCGTCTATAAGGATCCGGAATATATCCCGGTTATGACCCAGGACGCCGAGGTTGAGATCAACCCTGAGGATATTTTTAAAGCATACTCCAACATATTTTCCCTATACAACGATGAGATTGAGTTCAAAGATTTTTCTCAGGAGATTGTAAGGGAAGTTTTTACTGTAGAGGAAAAAATTGAGTACATCGAGCACCAGTTTGAGCTCAATCGCTCTGGAGAACTTCATTTTTCAGAGCTGTTCAGAAAAAAAGTCAGCCGGGGAGAAGTTGTTGTCACCTTTCTGGCGCTTTTGGAGATGTATAAAATTAATAACATACGGCTTTTTCAGAACCGTGTATTTCAGGAAATTATCATCAGACAGAGGACAGAGGAATAAATGCAGGAACTTTCAAAGAGTAATAAAAAGCGTCTAAAGGGAATCATCGAAGGCATCCTTTTTGCCGCCGGTGAGCCCGTCGCGCTGCGTGAGCTTGAAAAGGCGATGGAGCTGGACGGGAACACCATTCAGGCCCTTATGTCAGAACTGGAAAAGGACTATGGCAGTGTGGAACGAGGGCTTCGCCTAGTGCAGGTCAATCACACATGGCAGCTGTCCACAAAGCCTGAACATTACGATTTTATCCGTCAGGTACTGGGGCAGCAGGAGCCCACAGGGCTGTCCAAGGCGGCTCTTGAGACACTTTCGATCATTGCCTACCGCCAGCCGATTACCCGTATCGATATTGATAATCTGAGAGGGGTCAGCTCCAACAGTTCTGTTCAGCGGCTCCTTGACCGGGGGCTGATCAAGGAGGCTGGCAGGATGGAAGCGCCGGGCCGGCCGATTCTCTATAAAACAACCCCCGCCTTTTTAAAGACCGTTCATTTGAAGCATATCGAGGATTTGCCGGCTTTTGAGCAGTTTGCTGAGGGAGAACAGCAGAAAATCGATATCTCCGCTTCTATGGCGGAAAATATGGAAATAAACACAGTTGAGGAATTGAATTGAGATTACAGAAATATATGGCCCAGTGTGGCGTTGCTTCAAGACGTAAATCAGAAGAACTGATTGCCGCAGGCAGGGTATGTGTCAACGGTGAGGCAGTGCTGACACCAGGGCTTCAGGTAGACCCGGAAGCCGACAGGATTACAGTGGATGGTAAAACCATCGCGGAGGACAAAAAAATTTATGTGCTGCTGAACAAGCCAAAAGGTGTGGTTTCTACCTCGGCAGACCGCCACGCCGACCAGACCGTGATGGATCTGCTGCCCATTAAGGAGCGGCTGTTTACCGTGGGGCGGTTGGATAAGGATACGGAGGGGCTGCTGATTTTAACCAATGACGGAGACCTTACTTTCAGACTGACGCACCCCAGCCATGAGTTTAACAAAATTTATGAAGGGCTGGTAAAAGGGCTCCCCAGTACCGGAGAGCTGAAGCTTTTTGCTGAAGGTGTCCAGATCGAGGATGATGACCATACACTGCATACCACTGCGCCCGCTTCAGTGCAGGTAATAAAGACTTACAGAAGCACAGCCCTGCTCGAAATGACGATCCACGAGGGAAGGAAGCGCCAGATTCGTAAAATGTGCGCGGCAATCGGCCATCCCGTCATTCACCTTAAGCGGATAGCTATTGGCAGTATTACCTTAAAAGGGTTAAAGGCTGGTGAATGGCGTTATCTTACTGAGGAAGAAATACGTTATCTGAGGGGAGAAAAAGATGATTGAAATTGTGATTCCTAAAAGTTTTGAGGTGGTCGCTCCTTATTTTAAGGAGCCCGAACACAAGCGGAGCCTTTATATGACAGCCATGGATGACGAAGCGCTTCTTGCTGTTGCCCGTTTTATGGTAAAGGGTGAAACAGCAGAGCTTTATGATATTTTAAATATTAAGCCGGAGGTGCCAATGGCGGTGCTGGACGGTTTGATCCGCACCACGCTGTTTCAGGCAGCTGAGCTTGGGTGTGAAGCCTGCAGGGTTTACAATGTGCCGGAGACACTGAAGGCGTACTTTAAAGGACATCAATTTAGGGACTGCGGTGAGTACATCAGCCATGACGCTTATGTCGATGAATTTTTCAAACCGTGTCCGGGGTGTGCCGGTGCCGTCGATTAATGAATTCAGGAGAGTGACCCTGCTGGCAGGAGCCTTGATGGCCGAGCACTTACGCATGGGAGACTCCGCCGTCGACGCGACCGCCGGGACAGGTGCAGATACCTGTCTGCTGGCCCGGAGTGTGGGAGCGTGCGGAAAGGTCTACTCTTTTGACGTCCAGAAAGAAGCCCTGAAAGAAACCGAGCAGCGCCTGTCGGCCGAGGGCTTAAGAGACCGGGTCCTTCTTTTTCACAAGGGGCACGAAACAATGGGCAGTATACCAGAGCTTCGTCAGGACTCTAAGATAATGGGTATTATGTTTAATTTAGGGTATTTGCCTCATGGAGACAAAGAAATCGTTACAAAGACAGATACCACACTGGCAGCACTTGAAAGCAGTGTAACCCTGCTGGCGCCAAAGGGGCTGATGACGCTTTGCCTGTACCGGCATCCAGCCGGACTGGAGGAGAGCATGGCCGTTGAAAAATGGTGCGCGCAGCTTGGAGCAGGGTTTAATGTGCACAAAATTGAGACAATCAATAAAAATCACCCGCCCTATTTAATTTTGGCGGAAAAGACAAAATGAGGCAGATAACGGAAATGAATCAATCATCGGATACGAAACAAGATAGTAAACCGGAACTAAGGGATATTTTTGCAGAGATTAAGGAGCGCTATAAAGGCCTGAGCAAGAGCCATAAAAAAATCGCAGCCTTTATGATGAAAAATTATGAAAAGGCTCCGGATATGTCCGCCATCAAGGTGGCGCAGCATGTCAAGGTCAGTGAAGCGACGGTGGTGCGCTTTGCGCTGTCTTTAGGCTATGAAGGCTATCCAGAGTTCAGAAAGGCCCTTAAAAATGAAATAAACAGTAAATTGACGACCATTGAGCGCATCAACATGACGCTGGGGGACGAGGAAAAAGAAAAGCTGATGCAGCGCTCTGTGGCCGCGGTGCTCAAGAGTGATATCAACAGCATCAACGGAACCCTTGAATCCTTTGATTATGAGGCGCTCAGGCAATGCGTCGACCTGATCCGCGGCGCAGGCAAGGTGGTCATTATCGGTTTCAGAACCACCAGCCTGCTGACCGAGCATCTGGGCTATTACCTGAACCTGATCCTGGATGATGTCCGGGTAATCAATCACGGCGTAACAGACGTGTATGAGCATCTGATCAAAATTGGTGAGGGCGACGTGGTCATTGCCATGAGCTTCCCGCGCTATGCGCAGAAAACCTATGAGGCTGTAGAATTTCTTAAAAACCGGGGCCCCAATATCATCACCATATCGGATAATGAGCACGCGCCCATCAATGAGTTTGCCGATCACAAGCTCATTGCCAAGAGCAATGTCTACTCCTTCGTGGACTCCCTGGTGGCGCCTTTAAGTCTGATTAACGCGCTGGTAGTGGCCGTCGGTTTTAAAAATATTAAAGAGACAAAACAGACTTTTAACGAGCTCGAAGAAATCTGGAAAGAACATTATATTTACACCGGTGACGAGTTTGTCAAGGATTTATAGGAGAGAAAATGAAAAAAACAGCCATTATCGGCGGCGGCCCGGCAGGGATGACCGCAGCCATCGCCGCGCTGCGCTCAGGACAGCAGGCCGACCTTTACGACCAGAATGAAAAGCTGGGCAAAAAGCTGTACATTACCGGCAAGGGCCGGTGCAACCTGACCAATCACTGTGACATCAGTGAATTTTTTGACAGCATTGTCACCAACAAAAATTTCCTTTATTCAGCCCTCTATACCTTTACCAATGATGCGCTCATGGTTCTGATGGAAGAAAACGGCTGTCCCCTTAAAATTGAGCGGGGCGAGCGGGTCTTTCCCAAAAGTGACAAATCCAGCGATGTCATCAAAACCTACCGGAAAATTCTGGAGCGCGAAGGGGCACAGATCTTTCTGAACCAGCGCATTGCCGCTGTCGAGACAGCAAAGAGCAGTGATGGGGCAAGGATTACAGGTATCCGGTTTGAGAATGGAAGAATCGAAAACTATGATCGGGTTATCCTGGCCACCGGCGGGAGAAGCTATATCTCAACAGGCTCTGACGGCTCTGGTTTTAAAATGGCCAGAGAGCTCGGACACCGGGTAACTCCGCTGAGGCCGTCACTGGTGGGCGTCAATACCCAGGAGGCATGGGTGCCGGAGTTACAGGGCCTCTCCCTTCGCAATGTCGGGCTGACCCTGAAACAAGGAAAGAAAAAAGTCCGCTATGAAGCGGGGGAAATGCTTTTTACGCATTTTGGTGTTTCCGGTCCGCTGGTGCTTACCATGAGCGCCTTTATGAAGCCGCCATATGAAGACTATACATTGACCATTGATTTGAAGCCGGCTCTCAGCATGGAACAGATGGATGCCCGGCTGCAGCGTGACTTTGAAAAATACCATAACAAGCATTTTATTAACGGTTTAGTTGATTTATTGCCTTCAAAAATGATTCCGGTTATGGTAAAATGTTCAGGGATTCCAGAAGATAAAAAGATGAATCAGATCACGCGGGGGGAACGCAGACATTTGGCAGAACTTTTTAAGGGGCTGGTGCTCCACGTGACCTCTCTTCAGGATATCAATACCGCCATTATCACTTCTGGCGGTGTGGACGTCAAAGAGATCGACCCGGGCACAATGGAATCAAAACGCGTCCGAGGGCTTTATTTTGCCGGCGAAATGATTGACGTCGACGCCCTGACCGGAGGATTTAACATACAGATTGCCGCCAGTACCGGATGGCTGGCAGGCTTATCGGAAGAAGGTTAAGGAGAGCTTTATGCAAATTGCGATTGACGGCCCCGCCGGGGCAGGAAAAAGTACCATTGCGAAAATAATTGCAAAAGAATTGGGTATTCTTTATTTAGATACCGGCGCCATGTACCGTGCCATCACCTATGGTGTCTGGAAAAATAAAATGGATTTTTCGAATCAGAAAGCCATCGCCGAATTTACAAAAGAGAACACCATCGATTTTAAAGGGACAGATGTTTACCTGAGCGGAGAAAAGGTTACAGAAGAGATCCGACTGCCCATTGTCAGCAGGCACACGTCAGATGTCGCCTGTATTGGTGAAGTCCGCAGACTGCTGGTCGGCCAGCAGCAGAGCATTGCAGGCAGCCATTCTGTTATTATGGATGGCAGAGATATCGGGTCTGTTGTGCTTCCAGAGGCAGATTATAAGTTTTATCTGGATGCCAGCATTGATGAACGCGCCAGACGGCGCGCCATTGAGCAGCAGGCCAGGGGAATCGACCAGGATTTTGACAGTATCCGCGAAAGCATTGCGGTGCGCGATTACAATGACAGCCATCGCGACGAAGGGCCGCTGGTCTGTACAGAGGATGCCATTGTGGTCGATACGACAGGCAAAAGCATCGAGGAAGTCTGCCAGGTAATCTTAGATCATATCCGGGGAGGAAAGGCCCATGTTTTATAGATTCGGAAGAGCCATTATCAAGCTTTTAAATCTTATTCTGTATAACATCCATGTCGAAGGGGAAGAAAACATCCCGGAGACAGGCGGAGTTGTCCTTTGCCCCAATCATATCAGTAATTATGACCCTCTGGCAGTGGCGACCCATATGAAGCGGCAGGTGCATTTTATGGCCAAGGCCGAACTTTATAAAAATTTTATTGTCAGAAAGGTGCTGCTTGCCGTGGGCACCATTCCAGTCGACAGGGGAAAGGTTTCATTGGAAACACTAAAGGAATCTTTAAGAGTTCTCAAAAATGGTGAGATTCTGGGCATTTTCCCGGAGGGGACCCGTGTAAAAAACGGCGAACGCAGGAAACCAATGGAAGGTTTCGTGGTGTTTGCCCTAAAAACCAAGTCTCCCATCCTGCCGGTACATATTGAGGGTGAATATAAATTTAGAGGTAAAATAAACATAAAATTCGGAAAACCCATTGAATTAAACGAATATTATGGAAAAAAAGTGAAACCTGAAGAAATGTCAAAAATAAGTGAAAAAATTATGGACATTGTCTATGATTTACAATAAAATAATGGAGATAGACTATGCAGATTATCATTGCCGATAAGGCAGGCTACTGCTTTGGAATTGAAAATGCCATGAAAATGGTCGAGGATACTCTGGCAAACCATCAGGACCATCCGATCTATACCCTGGGGGATATATCCCATAACCGTCAGGAAATGGACCGGCTGATCGGCAGAGGGGTTGTCAAGGTGGAGACCATCGATGAAATAGACCACGGCTGCGTCATCATTCGTTCCCACGGTGTGGGGAAGGATGTGCTTGAGGCGGCTGAGGCCAAGGGCCTTGAAATTGTCAACGCGACATGTCCTTTTGTGAGGGCGATGCAGAAAAAAGTTGAGGATTACTACGAAAAAGGCTACCAGATTGTCATTGTCGGCAATCGGGATCACCCGGAGGTCGTTGGCGCTACAGGCTGGTGCAATAACGAAGCAATTGTTATAAATGACATAAAAAATGTAGAAAATTTAAAAAAATATGATAAAATATGTGTAGTGGCGCAGACGACGATCATCGAGGCGAATTTTAACAAAATTACAGAAGCCCTGAAGTCGAAAGCGGATGAAATTGTTATATTTAATACTATTTGCAGCGCAACAGCTGAAAGACAAGCGGCTGCGGCAGAAACTGCAAAGGTAGTAGAATATATGATCGTAATAGGCGGATATCATAGTTCCAATACCCAAAAATTATTAGATATCTGTAAGACCTATTGCAAAAACACTTGTCATATAGAAACAGCCGGAGAATTAGACCCTAATGAGATTAAGAAGTATCAAACCATCGGAATCACAGCGGGCGCATCAACACCGGATTGGATCGTTAAGGAGGTAACGGAAAGTATGGAAGAAAACAAATTGGAACAAGAACAAACTCAAGAGGTGGTTCAGGAAACAGAAGCTGTAAAAGCGCAGACAGCAAACGAAATTGCAGACGCTAATTTCGATTTCGCAGCTGAAATTGAAGAATCCCTCAAACCAATCAGAAAGGGTGCCCCAGTAGAAGGTGAAGTAATTCACATTGACAATGATGAAGTTATTTTGAATATTGGATACAAGGCAGATGCAGTCATTAAGAAGAATGACTTCACATGGAAACATGATGAAGAACTGGCAGACCTTGTCAAACTTGGTGATAAAGTCAATGCTATTGTGACCGACTTAAATGACGGTTCTGGCAGCGTTAAATTGTCTAAGATCAAATATGACAATCAGAAAGTTCAGCGTCAGTTAGCAGAAGCCTTTGAAAATAAAACTGTTTTAGAAGGTAAAGTAAAAGGCGTATCGGGCAGCGGTCTCATTGTTGATATCGGATTTACAGATATCTTCATGCCAGCATCCCAGTATCATGTGCGTTATGTCAAAGATCTTGAATCTTTAATCGGCGAAGACGTTAAAGGTATCATCATTGACTACAACGCAAAGAGAAGAAGAGCCATCTTATCGCAGAAGGTTATTCTTGAAAAAGAAATCAAAGAAAAACAGGCAGCTTTAAGAGAAGCCAAAGAAAAACGTTTTGACGAGCTTGAAGTCGGCGATATCGTGAGCGGTACCGTTAAAACCATCACCAACTTTGGTATCTTTGTAGACTTAAACGGAATTGATGGTTTTGTCCATCGTTCTGATTTAACCTGGGAAAGAGCTAACGAACCAAAAGACCTGGTAGAAAAGGGTCAGGAAATCGAAGCAAAGGTTATTTCCAAGAACGACGAAGACAAGAAGATCAAACTGAGTGTTAAGGCTCTTAAAGAAAGACCTTGGGAAGAATTTGTTAAAAACTATAAGGTGGATGACGAAGTTGAAGTTAAGATCACAAACGTACTGGATTTTGGTGCTTTCGCTGAAATTCTGCCAGGCGTTGAAGGCTTAATCCACGTTTCTGAAATCAGCTATGATCGTGTAGAATCTGTTGCAGCTGTTCTGAAACCAGGCGATGTTGTCAAGGTTAAAATCATTGGTATCAATACTGAAAAAGAAAAAATCAGCCTGAGCATCAAAGCAACCTTAGAAGCACCTGAAAGACCTGCAAGAC
>CAUEUD010000016.1 GCA_959020865.1 Eubacterium limosum
ATATTTGAAAAGTGGTTTTCTTATTACGTTAGATATGTCAAAAGCTTCAGGGTCTGAAGCTACTGTTAAAAAAGGAACTACTACCGATTTTACTATTAAAATGACCTAAATGTTATAAAACGATTAATAATAGGCCGTGCTTGCAGCGCCGCAGCCGGCCTTTTTCCTCATTTTTTCAGGCGCTTTTTTTATTGCCGAAAGGGGAAATAGTTGACAGTTGATAGTGGATAGTTATGGAACAAATTTGCGTGGCAAATTTGATTTAGATCAAAATCGCTATGCGATTTGGTACATGAATGATTCACTGTCTATTATCAACTATCAACTCATTTAAAATTGGTTTAAATGCTTTTCTGCCTTAAAAATAGGATTTCATTGCTTTTTCAGCAGGACAGGCATCGTGTTTTCAGGATTTTGGGAGGGGTTTTTCAATGGAGAATTGAGAATGGAGAATGGCAGAGCAGGATTTCGATTTTCTGAACAGGGGGCAGGGAAATGAATTTTCTAAAACAAAGAATAAAAAACAACCTTCAGTCCCGCTCAGGCTTTACGCTGGTTGAACTGATTGTGGTGCTGGTAATTCTGGCCATCTTAGCCGCCTTTACCATCCCCACCATGCTGGGGTTTGTGGAGGACGCCAAGGGAAAAGCCGCCATTGCTGAGGCACGGGAGGTTTATGTGGCGGCACAGGCAATTGCTACTGAAACAAAGGGGAATCCTGACGAAATTGAAGAGAAATTGCCTGAGATTGTTAAAGGTGATATGAATTTAATTTATGATCCTGATAATTTAAAAAAAGACGTACATGCTCTTAATGGCTCGAAGCCAGTTATTCATGACAATATAAAGGGTACTTTTGGACATGTTGGTGTAGAGCTTGGAGCTTCAAACACGGACGAAAAAGCGATGGTTAAAAGCATTCAATATATCGATAAAACAGGTAGCTATCTTGTTACCATCACCCCCGGCGGCTCCGCTGAAGTCACAAAAATAGAAAAAGATTAAAACCCGTATCCCGAAAACCCGAAAAAACAGTGGATAGTTAAGGAACAAAATCGCGGAGCGATTTTGAATTTAAAACAAATTTGCTTTGCAAATTTGTTCTACAACTATCCACTATCCACTCTCAACTCTCAACTAAAAAAAGAGGTACTCCCCATGACCCTTTACCGCAAACTTAAAATTCTCATCAAATCCCCCTCCGGCTTCACCATGATGGAGCTCATCACGGTCATTGTGGTCATTGCCCTGCTGGCAGTGATCATCATTCCGGGGTACCTCCACTTTATTGACGACGCCAAAAAGGATGCGGTGGTGGCTGAGGCGAGGACCATCTATCTGGCGGCCCAGATACGGGCGACGGAGTTTAAATCCGCCGAGACAGCGGAAAACCCTTACCGCATTCCGGATGCCAATGATCTGCGGGATCTGGTGGGGCCGGATAACGTCTATGAGGGGGTTACAAAGCTGACCATTGTGGACGACAACCGTGACGGCACCATTGATAAAATTGAGATGATTAAAAATAACATCAATGTTATAATTGAACCAGGAAAGTCGGTTACTGTTGACGGCAAAGAAGTTTCAGCCTACAAAGGGGAAACGGAGTTCAAGTAATGGATAGTTGACAGTTGATAGTGGATAGTTCCGGAACAAAATCGCTTTGCGATTTTGAATTTAAATCAAATTTGCTCTGCAAATTTGTTCTATAACTATCCACTATCCATTATCAACGATCAACTTAATAAAAGTCCTGGAGGTTTTGCTTTGTATGATTCTTTATCTTTGATATATTTTGTCTTGTACGCCTTTGTCTTTATCTTTGGCTGTATGATTGGCAGTTTTTTAAATGTGGTGGTCTACCGGGTGCCCATTGGCATTTCTGTCGCCAAGGGGCGGTCTTTTTGCCCGAACTGTGGCAAGCCCATCGCGTTTTATGATAATATCCCGCTGCTCAGCTATCTGTGGCTGCGGGGAAAATGCCGGAAATGCGGGGCGAAGATCGCGCCGCGGTATTTCTTTACCGAGCTGTGCGGCGGGCTGCTGGCCCTGCTCATGGCCGGGCATTATGATTTTGGCCTTCAGGCGGTGGTTGGGTTTGCGGTAGCGGCCATTTTACTGGCAGTTACCCTTATAGATTTTGACACCATGACCATTCCCAACGGTCTGGTGATCGCTTTGGTGATCCCTGTGGCGGCCAGCTATTTTGTGTTTCTGGAGCCCAGTCTTATTTCCCGGGTAATCGGTGTGTTTGTCATATCAGTGCCCATGCTGGTCTTATCACTGGTCATCCCCGGTGGCTTTGGCGGCGGTGACGTCAAGCTCATGGCAGTCGCTGGATTTCTCCTCGGCTGGCCCTGCACCCTGCTGGCGACCTTTATCGGCCTGGTGCTGGGCGGCATTGTAGGCGTCATCAAGCTTATCCGCAAGAGCGGGGAAAAGCATATGGCCTTTGGCCCATACCTCTCGGCGGGGATTTTGGTATCCATGCTGTGGGGAATGCAGATCATCTTTTGGTATTTGGATTTTTTTGGACTTTAACAGGTGGAAAGTGGAAGACCCATCAATGGTGAGTTGAGAATGGATAGTTGATAGTGGATAGTTTTGGTGCAAAATGGCTTTGTCATTTTGGATAATCGGCGACTATCGGATTGTCATCCATTTTAAAGCTCATCCGCAAATGGCAGATTCTGGATTCCCCATCGTTGGGAGAAAGTATGGTTATGGCTGATTTGATGATCAAGGATAAAAGCTATGCTTTTGCGGTTCGGGTTATCCGCTGCTATCAGCATTTGCAGGATAACAAAAAGGAGTTTGTTCTTTCTAAGCAGTTTCTGCGAAGCGGTACCAGCATCGGGGCAAATGTCCGTGAAGCTCAGCAGGCGCAGAGCCGAAAAGATTTTGTATCAAAAATGAGTATTGCGTTGAAAGAGGCGAGTGAAACACAGTATTGGCTGGACTTGTTGATGGATACAGGCTATCTGGAAAGAGAGAAGTGCCGGAAGTTATATAATGAGTGTGATGAAATCTGTAAAATGCTCACGTCAATTATAAAAACAACACGAAAGTCAATCGTTGATACTTAATCAAAATTGCCTTGGCAATTTTGTTCCTTAACTATCCACTATCCATTATCAACTATCAACTCAAGGAAAAGGAGCGTAGCGAACTTTGCCAAAGTTTAAGTATAAAGCAAAAAACATGAACTCAAAAATAGTAAATGGAATGGCGGACGCCATTGACGAGAGCACGCTGCGTAAGGCTCTGCGGGAAAAGGATGAATTTCTGCTGGAGTGCCGTGAGGTGGACGCTGAGAAGAAAGCCTACAAGATGAAAAACATGGAGCTTTCGGATTTCTCGAGGGAGATTGAGAACATGCTGGCCTCGGGGATTACGGTCATCCGCGCGCTTTCCATTATGATGGAGCGTAACATCAAGCCCAATGTGGCGAAGGTGTACAAAGCCCTTTACCGTGAGGTACAGCAGGGGATCACCCTGTCGGAGGCCATGGAAAACAGCCGCGGCTCCTTTCCGCAGCTCATCATCAACATGTTCCGGGCGGGCGAGTCCAGTGGCCAGATGGCCGAGACAGCGCATAAGATGGCGCTGTACTATGAGAAGGAGCACCGCCTCCACACAAAAATAAGAAACGCCATGATCTACCCGATCCTGCTCTTAGTGGCAACGGTCGTGGTGGTGATCGGTCTATTTACTTTTATCCTGCCCCAGTTCTTTGATTTGTTTGAGGGGATGGACGCAGCACTGCCAGCGATTACGGTCATGGTGATCGGGATTTCCAACTTCATGACCACCAACTGGTACTGGCTGCTCATTGCGGTGGCCCTGTGTATTGGGGCTTTCCGGGCGCTTCTCGGAACACCGTCCTTCAGGCTGCGCTTTGACAAGATGAAGGTCCATCTGCCCTGGGCAGGCAAGCTTATTAAAATTATTTACACCGCGCGTTTTGCCAGGACGCTGAGCTCGCTGTATTCCAGCGGTCTTTCCATGATCAACGCCATGGACATCAGCGCGAGCATTGTGGGCAATAAGTATATCGAGGGACAGTTTGGCCCGGCCACCCAGATGGTGCGCAGCGGGAGCACTCTGTCCGAGGCCATTGGCAGCATTGACGGTATGGATAAAAAGCTGGTATCCACCATCTTTATCGGTGAGGAAACCGGGAATCTTGACACCATGCTGGATTCCATTGCGGATTCCTACGATTATGACTCAGAAATGGCTATACAGCGAATGGTTACGATCATCGAGCCGGTAATGATTATTATCATGGCTGTGATCGTTGGGACGGTAATGCTGTCCGTTATGGTACCGATCGTCACACTTTATCAGAGCATCGGTTAGGGGGATAATAAGAGAGTATGCAGACAACCATCTATTTAGGCAGCGACGCCATCCAGATACTCCAGGGGGATGTGCGCGGCGGCAAGCTGACCATTTCAAAGCACCTGACTGTGGAGATGGGACCAGGCGCCATGATCAACGGGGTCATCACCAACGAGGATATGCTTCTCGACGCCATCGACCAGGCCGATGAGGCGGGCGATATTGATTTTCACAACACCAATCTGGTCATCAATTCCAGCCTGATCGTCAACAAAAATGTGGCTGTGCCCAAGATGACGCCAAAGGAGCTCACCGAGCTGTCTCACCACGAGTTTGAGGACGCCACCAATTTTGAGAATCTGATCATTGACTACAGCGGTATCCGCGGAAAACAGGGCACCAACATGCTCTGCTGTGCCGTGGAGCGTGAGGTGCTGGAAAGCTACATCCGCCTTTTTGAGACGGCAGGCATCAAGCTCAGACGCATCGACACTGCCCTGAACGCTACCATTAATTATGTGGAGGCCACAAACGAATACGACGGCCAGACCTTTGCCATCAACATGCTGGACGGCAACAACCTTATGTACGCCCTTTTCGAAAATGGTGTGTATACATTCTCCAGCCAGGCCAGAATCATGGCAGAGCGCGGCACCGAGGCCTTTACCATCGAGATGGCCTCCAAGCTGTCCTCACTGGTACAGTTTAACAAGAGCCAGAAATCCGAATACATTCTGGACAAGGCTTACTACGCTGGGCTGACCAGAGACGAGATCCAGCGGCTGCAGGCCTATGTGGACGATACAGAGGTATCGGTCCATGCGGTGGAGAACACCGGGAATATCCAGGAAAATTTCAACATTGACGACGATTTTCTCCTGTCTGACTATTTCTACCCTGCGTCTCTTTTCTTTGAGAAAAAGAACGATGTCAATCTGCTGACGAGCTACAAGACAGCGCTCAAGCCCCAGCGCTCCTTTTCCATCAAGAACAAATGGGCTATTCCGCCACTGGTGGTCGTGGCGGTCATGGTCATTGGCTTCACGTTTTTTACCATCATGAATTACAATGTGGATCGGGCCCTTAAAAAGGCCAACAAATACATCAATGACCCCACCAACGTGTCCGAATACAGCGAGGCTCAGCAGCTTGACAGCGCCCTGAAGATCATCCAGAGCCAGACCAGTATTCTGGACACGAACCGCAAGGCCATGGAATCCTATCCTGTGGTCAACAGCGATAAGGTGTACCAGGTGCTCAACCTGGGCAATAACATTACCGTGGGCGCCCTGAGCTATGACTGGACCACTGGCGGTGTGAGCATTACGGCCTCCGCGCCCAACGAGTTCGCCGCAGCCGAGTACGTCAGCGAGCTCAACCACTCCGGCCTGTTCAGCAGCATTGAATACCAGGGCTACAGCCTGAGCGAGGGCAGCACCTCCACCGTGACCAATGGCTCTACGACCACGACACTGCCGGGTGGTCAGACGGTGACCACGCCAAATACCGAAACCGTGACCACGCCGGACAGCTACGGCTTCTCCGTTGTGGCCTTTCTGAAACCGGGGGTAGTGCAGCCATGAAAAAGCCAGAATTTAAAAAACCCAATATCAAGCTGAACATCAATTACGAGTTTACCAAGCGTGAAAAGGGCCTGCTCTATATTTTAGGCATGGCCTTGCTCATCATGGCCGCCCTGTACCTGGTGTTTTTCCCCGGGATCAGCAAATATCAGGCCCTGTCCGAGGAGCGGAGCGAGGCCGAGTTTAAGCAACAGGAAATGGAGATGGCCATTGCCAGCCTGTCCGCCAATAAGACCATCAAGGACGCCGCCGCAGCTGATCTCTCAGCCAAAAAAGAAGGCTACGAAAAGCGCATGACCAACGACGAGCTGGATAACCTCATCACCAATCTGGTGGTGGACGAGGGCTTTAAAGCCCAGGATCTTGCCATCACAGCCAATGAGATCGCCACCGTCGCCACCTTTGGCAGTGACGCTGCCGAGTCCACCGAGTCCAGCGACACCACCACCGAGGCCCAGGAAATGAAAGACCTGGCCGAGATGCAGGGCAACACCACGACTGACGAAAACAGCACGACCACCACTGCCGAGCCCACTATCAGCGGCATCTATATCGGCACGGTCACCATGACCATCCAGGGAAACATCGGCCAGTTTGAGAACCTGTTAGACACCGTCAATGGCCGCTCCGATATCCAGATCACCGCCTTTGACGTGAGCTCGGGCAGCAGCGAATCAAGCTCAGGCAGCAGCAATACCGTTGCCAACCTGCGTGCGGGCACCAACACCGTCAGCGTGACTTTTAACGTGTATATGGTCGATAAAGGCACTGCCGCGGCCAATGCGGAAGAGTAAAAAAGATTAATTGAGAATTGAGAATGGATAATGACGGTGAGTCCAAAGTTAGAATAACTTTGGAGAACGAACCTAATGCAAAGCTGAGAATTATCGGAACAAATGCGTCCAGCGCATTTGATTTTAATACTCAATTTTCATTCTGTATTCTCTATTGATAAAACCTCCCGAAAACCCGAAAACTTACTGCGCCAGGTAGTTTTTGGGATTTCGGGAGGGGATTTTGGTATTATTTTTGTTTTTTGATCAGAGAGCAGGAAAGTGAGTTGATAGTTGATAGTGGAAAGTGGATAGTTTTGGAACAAAATGCCTCTGGCATTTTGATTGGAATTAAATTTTCCACAGGAAAATTTGCACCTTAACTATCAACTATACACTATCCACTGTCCTACTGTTTTGTGATCAGGAAATGAAAAAGTCCAGGGCGGTAACGAAACGTTACGTCCTGGGAAGCGATGAGACGACGGCCGGTAAAATTTACCGGTCCAGCACCACGGGCAGAACAGCCAAAAGCCCGGAAAGGAGCGTTGATGGATGAAAAAACAATGGAAGCTCGACAATAAAGGCATGACCCTACTGGAAGTGATCGTGGCCTTCGCGATTTTTGCGATTGCGGCTACGATTTTGATTACCGGGTTTAATGGGGCGCTGAAGGTGATGGGGAATAGTGAGAAGATAAAAAACGCCAGCCAGGAAAATACAGGGAAATTAAATGCGGTGGGTGCTTCGGCGCTTGAGGAATTTGAGGGACTGCAGAATTCGGAGATAACGACAATTCCTGAAAAAAGTTCTGAAACGACAATGTTGACATTGACTTTTGATAAAAATAAGTATGCAGTCCCAGGACGGTTTTATATCGCTACCTCAACGGAAAAGACAGATATGGATATGAAGATGTTTCAGCCGGAGGATAGTATTAAATTATCAATGCCAAGTTTGGAAATCCCGAACAAAGAGGGAAAAAAAGAAGAACCGCCCGGAGTGCCAGGTAAACCTGAGGATGTTACGAATGGAAAGGTTGGGAAGGATTCGGACATTTTTAATCCTGCGGGACAATATACAAACCAGGCAGTTCATCAGTTTAATGTTGGTTTTACTGATGAAGGCGAAGGATGGCCGCAAAAATTTTCTGCTAAAAACTCAGGTGGTAAAAGTACTATTCGACAGCTTTATTTTCAGACAAAACCCGTTGCAATAGATGTAAAAAATAATGTTGAAGTTTGTTTTGATTTAGATTTTTTACTTATTAGTGGTAATATTACAATAGCAGATCTTAATAATGATAAAATAATTTTAACTAACAAAGAATCTCACAAACAAGCTAATAGAGGCTCTGTTTTAGTTTATTTTGGACAAGAAAAGACAACAATTGGTAATGTAACTGATATTGAACAAGGATACTATCTGCTTCCGACAGAAGAGGGATTAGATTTATTAAAGATGTCAAAAGCAGATTTTGATGCGTGCAATATAAAACATAAATCAATCTCAGAACAAAACCAGATTGTATCTGATTATGTCACAAATTTGTTTGTTTAAGGATAATTAATTATGAAAGCGATAAGAAACAAACAGGGTTCTGCCCTCATATGGGTCTTAGTAATCTGTCTGATCTTTGGTATTTTAGGCGTTGCCATCGGTTGGGTTGCGCTGTCCATGAACCGGAGAAGTATAAAAAATGATAATCTCAATCAGAGCTATTTTACCGCTCTGTCGGTTGCGGATTCAGTTGTCAATGGCTTGAATGGATATGAAGATGGTAACAAGGAAAGCAAGGCTTTTTACGACAACTTGTATAAGAATCTTGTTTATGGCAATCGAGTCAGCAACCAGGATTATTTTATGAAATATGAGGATGTGCTGAATACTACTGACGCAACGGATGAGAAAAACGTTGCTGGTATGGGTAAATGCAATGTTGAAGCGTCAATGTCCATGGGCAAGGCCAAAATCACCTCTACCGCCACAGTCAATGATACCACCGAGACCGTGATAGTGGAGGCGCGTCGGAGCTCGGAAAGTGCCATTTGGCCAGCTCGAGAATGGGCAACTAAAATAAATGTTGATGACTATAAGACCGGTACTAAATATCGACAAATTTACATTGGGAATAATACCAGCATCACAAATGATGAATCCCAAAAAAATATAAAGGACGGCGCCATGGATGTGGCGGTTTATAGTCTGGATCAACCACTTGAGGGAAAACTGACGGTAAGCAGGGATACGACACGTACAGTGGGCAACGATAATGAAAATTTGGAAAAAAAAGCGATCTTTATCTATTTGAAAGAAGGCGCAAAATTGACTTTAACCGGGATGGATTTCGCTTTATTTAATCAAACAGGGCAAATAGCAGTCAATGCGAATACTAAAGATAAATGGTTCGAGACAGAGGAGGGCTATACCACCGAGGATTGGGATCATTACTATGGGCCGGATGTTTTCATTTACATGGAAAATGGATCTGAAATCACCTTTAATAATCCGAACAGGAATACAGGATCAAATGATGTTGTTCCCTTTGCTGTTTATATCGCAGGTGTGGGTGTTTCCGAAAAAGCTCCGAAGGTAAAGGCGGAAAGTGATACGGCAAATCTGCCCGTTGAAATTTATCATATTCAAGGTGTTGAGATTGAGCCCAGAAATGGCTCCACAGAATGGCTTTGTGATAGCGAGGGCAAACCCTTTTCTAAAAATGAAAACAAAAAAACAGCCAGTCGTGAGCCGCTCAGCGGCTATAACGCGGCGGCTGTCCCTTATACAGATAAAACAAGTGCAGGTGAAAAACTGGACGGCACAGCCGGTATTCTGCAGGATCAGTGGGAAATTTACAAGTATGAAAGGAAAAAGGTACAGTAATGAGTTTTTTTAAACTTCTGGATAAAGCAAAAAAAAATTGCAATGGCTTTACGCTGGTTGAATTGATTGTCACGCTGGCTATTTTTTCAATCGTGCTGGTGGTTGCCGGAAACTATCTTTTCTTTGGCAACAATCTTTTTGTGAAAACAGAAGTTAAAAATTCCGAAAAATATATTGGCGACAATGTTTTTGAATACATGCGGCGGAGGATTACCTATGCCACTGATGTAGAGGTGATTAACCCGGAGAGCAGTCGGACGCCGAAATATGATTTTGTTTTTAAATTAAATAATGATGGACAATTATTGGAAGGGCCAAAAGACGGCAATCTGACAAGTGTGTTTGGCCCAGAGTTTTATGAGGGCGGTTATAAAGTCCGCTATGAGGTTCAGGTATTAGATTCTGCTCATATGGAATTGAAAGTAAATGTACTGGCCCAGGGCAATGACAGCCCAGTCTACACAACGTCGGAGGTACTGAAGGTAATCAACCTTCAGAAAAATGGCAGTATCCTTACAACAGAGGGCGAGCAAAAGAAAACCTATGTCAATCCGGTTATCTCTTATAGTGAAGAGAAAGAAATAGCCTCTGGCTATAACCCTATTTATTTGAAAGAGTGGATGGTACATGCGGCGGAGCTGCTGATGGATGGCGAGACACCTAATGGTGAAGAGCCTGATGAGTTTAGAAAAATGGTTGGTTTAGAGGATGGCGTCGATATAAAAAAATCAAGAAATGAGGAGATCTCATCTTATGTGGTGCAGTACTATTACAAAGTTGATCCGAGATTGGGGAGTAGTGCTCAGACGGAGCTACATCCGTATTGGGAAGATTTTCCGGTTGAAGTCTTTAAAGAAGATGTCATCCAAAGGGTTGATGCTAAAGTTTTGGAAATCACAGGGGATCAAAAACCTGGTAGTCAAAACGATCAAACATTAAGTAGGTATTTTGAAAAATATAAAGGAAATCTGAAGGTGCGTGCGCACATTAAGCTGAATCGTAGTACGAAAAAAACATCCTGTATTATATATGTAAATCCCGAAGCAAATCAGCCATGGTCAACGAGACTGGTGTATTGTGATGTAGACGGCGAGGCAGGTTGGTATTATCTTGCAGCACTTAAGGGCAAAGAAACAAATGGTGCTATCGGACAAAAGTACCAAGTTGCTCAAAGGGTCTGGAGAGCAGACGATGGCGTTTCCGATGATGGAAAAACGCCTGTTTATGACGAGATCACAAATAAAGCAGGCTCTAAGCAAGAAGGTACATGGGTAAAAATCGAATGAAAAAAACAAAGAATGATAATCAGGGGTTTACCATGATCGAGTTAATCGTCACAATCACTATACTGGCGGTGATGGCTGCCTTTACGGCACCCTCTCTTCTCGGTTTTGTGGACGATGCCAAAGCAAAGGAATGCCGGTCAAAAGTAACGGATATTAAACGCTTGTACTCCGAAGAAGCTGTGGACATGGGCGTGGATACGCCCAGCGGCTATGAGAATTTTAACCTGGTGGACAGCGCGGTTCAAAAATCCGGCGGCGCCTATAGCGATGGTACAACTTTTCCCGAGCTTTCGGACGAAGATCGAGAGAAGAAGCCGGATGACAAATATCAGTTTTACGCTGGATTATGCCCGAGAGGGGGCGAGTATGTCATTTCCTTTGATAGGGATGCGGATGTCGGAGATGCGGAGGGTGTAAAAAATAAAATTCTCATTGCCTGTACCTATCCAGGACATACAGAACAAAAGGTTAGCAACTCGCTGATCGGTCTGCATACTCTGGCAAAAGCCATTAATGACAGCACAAGTAAAATTTATAAGTTTTACGTGACCGATAAAAAGACCGGACACCTCGATTCAACGGGAAAAATCTATGCGCCAGAGGTGCAGAATATGCTGGCAGCCATTGGCATTGACATTTCAAGCTCCAGCAGCTGGCAGATTGTAAAATTGAATCGGCAGGAAGCGAATCCCAATAAACCCGAAGAAGAATGGGGATATAATATTTACTGGACAGAAGAAAAGATTGATGGTTATGATCCGGGAACCCCCATCAGCGTCATAAAATATAATACAGGCACGAAAAAGTACTACTATGGCACAGGCAAGGTTAAGTGGCATGAAAATTATCCAGATCCAGAGTATTGCTTTGTAATCATGGATTTTACAGGCACCGAGTGGGAAGAAACAACGCGTGTTTAGCGTACAAAAATATTTCTACGAGTTCAAGGAGGCGTTATATTTGCAGAGTAAACATAAAAAATATAATCATTCCGGCGGCTTCACCCTCGTAGAACTCATCATCGTCCTCGTGATTCTTGCCATTCTGGCGGCCTTTACCATCCCTGCCATGCTGGGGTTTGTGGAGGATGCCAAAAGCAAAGCGTCTGTCACTCTGGCGCGGGAGGTTTACACAGCGGCGCAGTCGGCGGCAACAGAAATTTATGCGAAATATGGGGATTTTGATTTGAAAAATGGAACAGGAGCGAAGCCGAATACAAATATTGATAAGTTTAAGGAGGACATCGGTAATAAAATCAAAGATTTGACAGCAGACGATATTGGTTTTACAAAGGTCATTAATGGTAATGATGGTCAAAAACCCGGCGACGCAAAAGAAAATTTTATTGAGGTAGCCATTAAGTATCGTTCTAATGATGGGAGTTAATTATGATCCTTCAAGCTTTATTTATCGAAACAGTGCAAAAATTTGGTTTGACCGACAAGCTGACGGCTCCAGCAAATACGTTGTCAAAGCCATCTGGTACGTTGATAAAAATCAAAAATACCGCACAATTATTCAGGAAGATGCGAGCAAACCCGGCGGTATCTCCACAATCGTAGAAAAAGTGGAAAAAACAAAATAAAACTCCAACCCACCTCCCGAAATCCCGAAAACCCCACTCTCAGGCTTTTCAGGATTTCGGGAGTTTTTGCTTGCTTAACAAATAAGACGGAAGATGCCGTGAAATTGTATTTGGCCTTGGATTCTGATATACTGTTATCAAACCCATTATCTTTGAAAGGAGACTGCTATGCTGACATTTGATGAGATTAAAACCGCGGTTGCTCCGCTTGCGGAAGAATACGGTTTAAAAAATGTCTATCTGTTTGGTTCATACGCTCGTGGAGATCAGAAAGACAACAGTGATATTGATCTGTTGGTTGAACTGGGAAAACCGATGGGATATTTTAAATTTAATGGTTTAAACCGTCGGCTTGAAGAAAAGCTTAACCGGAATGTGGATTTATGTACGCCTGGAAGTCTATACTCGGAAGTCGTCGATGCCATCCGGCAAGATGAGGTGCTGGTCTATGCAGAAACAGAATAAAAATATTGATATACTTAAGCATATGCATCAATACTGCGATGAAATTTCGCAAACTTTAGAGATGGTACCCATGACCGGGCTGTGTTTGAGTCAGGATTTTTATATAGAAACAACTGCGCTTTTTGTATGCTGCAAATTGGAGAGCTTGCGAAACATCTTTCAAAGGATTTTACAGAGTATTATACAGAAATTCCATGGAAAGATGTAAAGGCGCTGAGAAACCGTATTGCGCATGACTACATGCATACTGACTTTGATATTTTCTGGGTCACGCTAACGGAAGATATACCGATTCTCGAAGCGTTCTGTAGCAAAATTATTAAAGCGTCTGAAGTGATTTATGCCAATACCTTAAAAACACGTGAGATTGAAGATGACGATTCATCAAAAAACGACCGGTAAATTTTACCGGTCGTCTTTTTTTATGCTTCTCCCTCAAATTCATCTTCCACTTCTCTCAGCCACTTAAAATGCTTGTTCAGCCGCATCTGGTCCTCTGGCGGAAAGGGGCGGTCTTCTTTTTTATAAATACGGTATTTGTACAAGAGCTCCAGGCAGTCGTCCAGCTGGTTGGGCACGGTTTCGGAGATGTGCTGGAAGGCAGGGTGGCTGGTGCCCTTTTCGATCATTTCGGCTTCCATGCTTTTTTCGAGACGGCTGAGCTCCTGGCTGTAGCTGGTTTCAATGCTCTCCTCAATCAGGGTGTACAGCAACTTTTCATTTTTATCGGCATTGGGGTCTGGGGCTTCTTTGCGCAGCTGGCGGATGGCTTTGTCGGCCAGCAGGCGGGCGTACTCGAAAAAGCTCTGGGATTCCAGCAGGATATTGAGGGCGGCGTTATCGGTATGGGTTTTATTAAAATGCTCTACGATGTTGTCGCAGGCGGCAGGGCTCAGGTCCAGGAAATCCAGAACAGTGGGGTCTGGTGGCAGGGGGGACTGGGTATAGCCAAGCATATACTCAAAGCTGACGTCAAACTCGTTGTATAGGGTATCCATGACACGCAGGTCGGGCAGGCGCTCGCCGCTTTCGTAATAGCTGAGGCTGGCCGGGGCGATACCGAGGCGGGCAGCCATCTGAGCCTGGGTAAGTTTATGGGATTTCCGGAGCTCTCGGAGGCGGGCTGGAAAATAGGAAAGGTTGATGTCGGACATTCTGGGCCTCATTTCTTAAATAATGCTTAAATTTTATAAAATACTGATTATTTTAAAGGAGTTTGGATAATAAAATAGAATAATCACTATAGTGAATAAATTATATAATATTCATTATAGTGATTATATCAGGAATAAGATGAATTGGCAAGTAGTTTTCAAAAATTTAAGAAAGCACGGGGTAATGAGGATGTCAACAATCACGAATTTAATGGTTCAGGGGAATGGCAGCATGATTGGGGAGAAATCGCCCAACGCGTTGAGACTGGAGGCGGAAGCGCGTGAAAAGCGCCGTCTGGATGAAATTGCGAAATACGCGCCGCTCAAACGTATTGAGCTGGTGCAGGATCGGCTGCCGGATTTTCCGCTGGACTGCCTGACGGATGATTTTAGACGCTTTGCCAAAGACCTGGCAGCCTGTAAGCAGGCACCAGTGGACGCAGTGGGGGTATCGCTGCTTTCGATGATCTCTCTGGCGGAGGGGGGCCGTTTTAAGGTAAATCCAGGAAAAGCGGCGGTGTACCAGAAGGGGGTTAATCTGTTTACCATGACGGTGATGGAATCGGGTACGGGCAAGTCGGAGATCATGAATGTGCTTAAAAAGCCGGTGGAGGATTTTGTCCATGATTTTAATGAGAAGTATAAGGGGAAAATCGACATGGACGCGAACTGGCAGAATGTTTTGAGGGATCGTGTGGAAAAGACGAAAAAACAGTGTGTGAGTGGCAAGGCCGAGTATTCGGATCTGGAGAAGGTACAGAAGGAATTTTCGGCCTTTAAGCCTGTAAAAAATCTGCGCTGCATGACGGACAATGTAACGTCGGAGGCGCTTGAAAACCTGTTGGCTGAGAACAATGGGGTTATGTCGGTGGTCTCGACGGAGGGCGGCGTCATTGATATTATGGGGGGACGTTACAGCAAGGACGGCAGTTCAAATATTGATGTTTATCTGCATGGATACAGTAATGAGTCGTTGGACAAAGACCGCGCGGGACAGGGTCATATTCATGTCGATCATCTCTATCTGACGGTAAATTTTTCTATTCAGCCTACGGTGCTTAAAGATTTTATGCGCAGGGATTTTATTGAAAAGGGGATGACTTCGCGTTTTATCTATTCAATCCCAAAGGAGTTGGACGAGCGCTGTCTTGGGGATTCACCGGATATTGAACCGCTGGTCCTGGCGAATTATGAAAATAAGATCAGAGATATTATGTCCATTAAACGCAATGGGCATGAGCTTTACGAGCTGTGTTTTTCAAAAGAGGCCGAACGGTTGATGGTTGCTTATAATGACCAGAACATTCAAAAGCGTATTAAGGAGGATCTGGCCTGCATCAAGCGGGTGGCGCGGCGCGTGATCGGCCAGACCATCCGCCTGGCGGGGATTTTACACCTGATGGAGCATGGCAGCGGAGCGGTGGAAAAGCGTGAGATTTCGGCCGAGACAGTGAAAAAGGCAATCCGCCTGACCAATTATTTTCTGGAGCACACCAAGGCGGCGCACAAAACCGTGGAGGACAGCGAGGAAGTGCAGAATCTGAAATATGTGTGGGAAAAATGCCGTGCGCTCAAGAAAATGGTGGTGCCGCACGATGTGCTGCGTGAGAGATGCCGTGGCCGTCTGCGCACCAATGAGGAGCAAAGACCGTATATCTCAGGGCTCATAGAGAGGGGGTATCTGAGGGTACTGCCAGAGGAAGAAGCAACGGCTGGAAAGAATGGAAGGCCCAAAGCGTTGCGCTACGGCATCAATCCGCTTTTACGCGATGAGGTGCTGGATGAAAATGCTTCGGTTGTCACAGAACTGCATCCCGAAATCCCGAAAACAGCAGCGCTGGGGACGACAGCGGAGGTATCTTAAAGTAAAACCAGATGTGTATTTTTCAGGGGTTTAAGGTTTGTAAAGGAAAAGCAGTTGTGATAAAATATAATAAAATATTATAGAAGGTGCTGGACAGATAAAAGGGGGTTGCTTTAATGGAGGATCAGAAAAAAGTCAAACGAACAGGCAAGCGCATTGTCCTGGATATTTTGTTTGCCGCTCTGATTGTTTTCCTGATTGCGGCCTCCTTTGTCGATTTTACCAGGCGCGTCCGCTTATCTGTACATGAAAATGCCGAGCAGACCCTGCGTGAGATGAATCAGGAGGGTGCTCTGCTGCTGGAAACGCAGATTAAGCGGGATTTTGAGTTTCTGCACAGCCTGGCGGCCATTATGGTAGAGGATGGTTCCATTGACCATCCGGAGATGATCATGCGCAATCTGGGCCTTGGCCGTGACAATTATTCCTTTGACCGGATGACCTTTATCCAGCCAAAGGGTATTGCCTATACGTCCACCGGAGCCGAGCAGGATCTGAGCAGCCGTGACTATTTTAAGAAGGCCATGGACGGCGAGGACGCTGTCTCGAATATTCTGATTTCAGAGCATTCGGGCAAGGAGGGCTTTGCTGTGGCAGTGCCGATTTACAAGGACGGCGCTGTGGTCGGCGTGCTCTCGGGCTCGTACTTGACGGAAACCTTCAGCAATGTGGTGAACATGGAGGTGTTTGGCGGCGAGAGCATGACCTATGTGGTGCAGCCGGACGGCAGCTATATTCTGCTGCCTGAGGGGGGCGCCATCGAGGTGCAGCAATGGTCAATGGACGGTGACTCGAAGGAAACAATCCAGGAGAAAATGCGCAATGGCGAGGAGGGCTACGCCTCCTTTGGCAACGGGGATGAGACCTGGCGTTTCAGCTATGTGCCCACCACCATCAACGACTGGTATGTGGTGACCATGGTGCCGGACCGCGTAATCATGAATCAGGCGGATTATATCAGCCAGATGGCGCTGATCCTCTGCGTCAAGATTGGTCTGGCGCTGGCCCTTGTGGGTGTTTATGTTGCGGTGAACCACCGGAGGAATGAGCGCAGGGAGCGGGAACGCCAGGAGCTGTCCCGCATGGATAACGCGCGCTACCGCGTGCTGCTTGAAAATATGGACGCTCTGTTCTTTGAGTGGGATCTGACAGACAACACGCTGGCCTGCTCTCAGGGCTGGCAGGAGCAGTTAGGCTATACGCCGACGCTCGATGATATTGAGAACGGCCGCATCGTGGACACCCCGGAATCCCTCTCCTTTACGGGCTTTCTGGAGAGTGTGCGCGGCGGCCTGGGCCACGGCGAGGAGGAATACCGCATGGAGCGCGCGGACAGCTCTGTTTTCTGGTGCCGTGTGCGCCTGACCGGCATCCGGGATCAGCAGGGCAATGTGCGCCGGATCATGGGGCTTATCGAGGACATCGACACCCAGAAAAAGCGCGAGGTTCAGCTCATGAATCAGGCCAGCCGGGACTCGCTGACCAATCTTTACAATAAGAAGGCCACCGAGGAACAGATCACCTTTATTCTGAAAAATGAGCAGCGAGATGCCTATTGCCATGGCTTTTTTCTGCTGGATATTGATAATTTCAAGGGCATCAACGACACCTATGGCCACGGTGTGGGCGACCAGGTGCTCCGGGACGTTGCGGCCTGTCTGCTGCGCCTTTTCAGGAGCTCAGATGTGGTGGGCCGCATCGGCGGTGACGAGTTTGCCGTCTTTCTGAGAAACGCCAACACCCGGGAGGATATACTGAAGCGCGCCCGGGAGCTGATCGCGGATTTCCGCCGGATACCTGTGACCGAGGGGCAGTATGTGAGCTGCAGCCTGGGCGTGGTGGTTGCCGAGAACGGCGAAAAGGATTTTGAGAGCCTGTACAGCCACGCGGACGAGGCCATGTACGAGGCCAAGCGCAAGGGTAAAAACCAGTACGCATTTTATGGAAACTAAAGAAGCATAACAGGAGAAGAGAAGCCGGCGCTGCCGGCTCTTTTTTTCGGGATTTCGGGAGGCCCGGAGTGGAAAATTTTGAAAAGAATTGGATTTGAACGGGCTAAAGTGCTACAATAGAGGATGAAACACGCATCCATTGAAAAACGGATAAACCGATGTGTGATAAAGGAGAGACTTATGCAGTTTGAACGGAAACTCCAGCTCGCGACCGACTTGTATCAGATGAGTATGGGCAACGTTTATGTAGAGGACGGCAAACAGGACGAGATGGCTGTCTTTGATGTTTTTATCAGAAACAACCCTTTTAGCGGCGGCTATACTGTGGCGGCCGGGCTGGAACAGGTCATAGAATATATAGAAGGGCTGGCCTTTGAAGAAGCGGATGTACAGCTTCTCAAAAAAAACCACCCGGAATTTTCAGATAAGTTTATCAGCTATCTGCGCAATTTTAAATTTACCGGAGAGCTTTACGCCCTGCCGGAGGGGACGATTTTCTTCCCCTTTGAACCCGTTATCCGGGTCAAGGCGCCGCTGGTACAGGCTCAGCTGGTGGAGACCACGATCCTGAGCATCATCAACCACCAGACGCTGATCGCCACCAAGGCTTCCCGCATTGTGGAGGAAGCCCGGGGCGGCGCAGTCATGGAATTTGGCCTGCGGCGTGCCCACGGCACCGAGGCGGGCTATTTCGGCGCCCGCGCCGCAGTCATCGGCGGCTGTGTAGGCACCTCGGTGGTGGAAACCGAAGCCATGCTGGACCGGCCCTCCATGGGCACCATGTCCCACAGCTTTATCCTCAGCTATGACACAGAGCTGGAGGCCTTTGAGAAGTTTGTCAAATACAATCCGCAGAACGCGACGCTGCTGGTCGATACCTACAACACCCTGGAACAGGGGGTGCCCAACGCCATTAAGGTCTTTAAAAAAGCGCTGGCAGAGGGCGGTATTACCGGAAAATACGGTATCCGCATTGATTCCGGCGACCTGGCATACCTGACCGCAGAAGCCCGCAAGCTGCTGGATGAGGCAGGCCTCCAGGACGCGGCCATCTGCGCGTCCTCAGACCTTGACGAGTACCTGATCAAGGACCTGAAGCTTCAGGGCGCCAAAATCGACTCCTGGGGCATTGGCACCAAGCTCATCACCGCCTATGATTGCCCGGCCCTCGGCGGGGTATATAAACTGGCGGAAATCGACGGCAAGCCCAAGCTCAAGGTGTCTAACGATCCCTGGAAGATCACCAATCCGGGCTATAAGAAAATTTACCGGATCTACGGAAAGAGCAACAACATGGCTCTGGCTGACCTGATGACCCTGGATTCTGAAACCATTGACGAAAGCCAGCCGCTCACCATCTTCCACCCCATGCACACCTGGAAAAAGCGCACCATCACGGATTATTACGTGAAGGAGCTGCTGGTGCCGGTGTTTGTGGACGGGAAATGCGTGTATGAGAAGCCCACCATCCGCGAAATTCACGACCGGCTCGTGCAGGAAAAACAAACCCTGTGGCCAGCCTTCAAGCGTATGGTGAACCCCCACGTATACCACGTGGACCTCTCCCAGCCGCTCTGGGATATGAAGCAGCAGCTGCTGAGCGAGGCGGAGTGAAAATAATGGATAGTTGATAGTGGATAGTTGATAGTGGATAGTTTTGGAGCAAAATGCCTTTGGCATTTTGATTAAAAATCAAATTTTCTGAAAAGAAAATTTGTACAATAACGATCAACTATTAATGGTCAACGATCAACTGGATAAAGGTGTTTTTATGAAAACAGAACTATTTAAAACGGACAGCCCCCTGCTCGGGGTTGTCCATTTGACCAAGGCCGGCGAACTGATTGCCAGGGGAGAGACGGTGGTTTTTCCCACAGAGACGGTGTATGGCCTGGGGGCCAACGCCCTGGATGAAAGCGCCGTGAAGAAAATATTTGAAGCCAAGGGACGCCCGGCGGATAACCCGCTTATTGTGCACATCGCCGACCGGAATGACCTTGAAAAGCTGGTGACAGAGGTGCCTGAAAAGGCCGAGAAGCTCATGGATGCCTTCTGGCCCGGGCCACTGACACTGATCATGCACAAGAGCAGCGAGGTGCCGGAGATCGTGACCGCAGGGCTTGATACCGTTGCGGTGCGCTTTCCGTCCAACCTTATCGCCCTGGGGCTGATCAAGTCCGCCGGGGTTCCCATCGCGGCGCCCAGCGCCAATATCTCGGGACGGCCAAGCCCCACAAAAAGCGAGCATGTGATCGAGGATATGATGGGCCGCGTCGCTGCCATCATCGTGTCTGAGGACACGGATGTCGGGCTGGAATCCACAGTGGTGGACACCACCACCGAGCCGCCGACAGTGCTGCGCCCGGGCGGGGTGACCGTGGCAGAGCTGGAAGCCGTCATCGGCAGGGTGCAGGTATCGCCCAACGCCATCCAAAATGTGATCCCGGAAAAGGCCAAATCTCCGGGCATGAAGTATACCCACTATTCCCCGAAGGGGGACCTGGTCATTGTGAAGGGCACAGACGCCGAGAAGGTTGAGAAAATCAACCGCCATATCAAAAAGCACGAGGAAATGAAAATCGGCATTCTGGCAACCGATGAGACCATGGGAAATTACCATTCGGGGATCATCATCTCCCTGGGCAGCCGGGAAGACCCGGATGAAATGAGCCATAATCTTTTCGCCAGACTCCGCACCTTTGACGACCTGGGCATTGAGAAGATCTACGCCGAGGACATCGAAGTCGGCAACGACACCCTGGCACTGGCCAACCGGCTGTATAAGGCCGGAGGGTACCATTTTATATAGTGCAGAATTAAAATCAACCCGTATCGCGGCGATACGGGTTGATTTTATGATGCGAAAATATCGTCCATCGCAAGCTCCAGTCCCTCAAAGAGCGGTGTCGTCAGCGCTTCGCCGCGGATGTAGATGTCGGCCTCGCTGATTTCAAAGCGGTGGACGGTGATGGTCTGGGATTTGGGATCGACAATCCAGTATTCCTTCACGCCGGCCATCTGGTACTTGTTGAGCTTGGTAAAGAGGTCATAGCTTCTGGTGGCTGGGCTGAGCACCTCGATGGCAACCGTGGGCGGGCCTTCATAGCGCTGTTCGCTGAATTTGTCAGGGTCGCACAGGATGCTGATATCGGGAATAAAAATATCGTTTTTCAGCTTGATCTCTATCTCGGATAGCACACGGCAGGTTTTATCGGTGAAATAAGGATAGAGATGCGCAAAAAGCGCGCCGGCAATACTCTGATGTATGACGCTTGGCCGTGGTGTCATCATCACCATACCATCTACCAGCTCGTAAAGATGGCGCTGATCTTCTGGAAGCTGGTCAAACTCATCGAGTGTGATGCGCTGGAACGTTGATTCCTTTTCTTTTTCTTTTTGCCAGCCCATAAGATTACCCCCTTTTTCTTAATCATACTTGCTGGACGATAAAATGTCAAGGAAAGCCATTTTGATTAAGAATAATACTTTTACAAAGTTTCTTTATGTTTACTATCGTTAAAATTGGGAAAGTATGATATAATAAATAAAAACGAATCGGAGGAAACTCAAATGAAATTAGCAATTGGATCGGATCACGGCGGGTTTGAACTGAAACAGGTTGTCATGGAATTGCTCCGTGAAGAAGGTGTTGACTATACCGATATGGGGCCTCAAACAGCGGAATCAGTGGATTATCCCGTATACGGGCAGAAGGTTGCTGAGGCGGTGGCGAGCGGCGAATACGACCGGGGGATTGCCATCTGCGGTACCGGTGTGGGCATCTCCATCGCGGTGAACAAGGTTCCCGGCATCCGCGGTTCACTCTGTACCAACGAATACATGGCTGAGATGACAAGACGCCACAACGACTCCAATGTGCTCGTGCTGGGCGGGCGCGTTCTGGGAGACGACCTGGCAAAGAACATTGTCAAGACCTGGCTGCACACTGAGTTTGAGGGCGGCCGCCACCAGCGCCGGATTGACATGATTGGCGACATTGAAAAAAAATACGATAAATAAGACGATAAGGCCTTCCAAAACCCCTTTTTAGGATTTTGGGAGGCTTTTTCCATGCCTGGGAATCAGAATTTCTAATGGAAAACTGACGGTCTTTATGTTATAATTTGATATTAAGTATACTATTTATAAAGCACTAAATACTGCTGTAAAGGGCGGTGTTTATTTTTGAAGGAGAGCAAATTGATCATTAGTGTAATAGGTGCGGGGGTCCTTGGACTGGCGTATGCGGCTTCCTTTGCCCGCGGCGGCCATCAGGTTTACTGCACCGACATGGATGAAGAAATTGTCAATGCCGTGAAGGAAGGCGAGTTTCCCGGCTATGAATCCGGACTGGAACGGGTAGTGGCCGAGGCTGAGGCCACGGGCAATCTGGAGTTTACCGGCCATCTGCGCAAGGTTATCAGGGAGGCAGAGGTCATTTTCATTACCTGTGAGGTGCCTGAGGATGACGAACACATGCCAAGCCTGCGGTTTGTACGGGCCATTGCCCAGAGCATCGGCAGCCAGATGGAGGCGCCCAAGATTGTGGTCTTAAAATCCAGCGTGCCGCCCGGCTCGTCGGTGGTCATTGAGGAAACCATCCAGAAAGCCCTTGACGAGCGTGAGGCGGATATCCATTTTGATGTGGTGTCCTCACCGTCCTTTGCCAAGGCCGGCAGCTTTTTGAAGGACATTGAGCGCCCCAGGTTTGTGGCCATCGGAGCGGATAATGAGGAAGCCCGCGAAAAGATACGGAACCTGTACCGCGAGACGGGCATTGTGATGAACAAGATCATCGACGCCTCCCCGGCAGAGGTGGAGATGGCCGACTATGCCATCAGCGGCCTGGTCGCGGTGAAAACCGCGTTTATCAACGAGCTGGCCATGCTGTGCGAGAAGCTGGACATCGACGTGGACATGACCACCCGGATCATGGGCAAAGACTCCCGGATTTCACCCCAGCTGATGGACCCGGGGCCGGGCTACGGCGGCAGCATTCTGCCCAAGACGGCCCGCGCCATGGTGCGCATTGCCGAAGAAGCGGACGAAACCGCTGAGGTTCTGAAGGGCGCCATCACAGCCAACGCGTGCCAGAAGCAGAAATGTGTGGCGAAGATTGAAAACATCATGGATGGCGTGGGCGGAAAGACCATCGGTATTCTGGGGCTGTCCCCGGATTTCGGCACCGATGACCTCCGGGAGGCGCCGTCGCTGGATATTATAAGATGTCTTGTGGAAAAGGAAGCCAGCCTGCGGATTTACAATCCCGATGGCTACCAGCAGGCAAAATGGCGGTTGTTTAAGGAAAAGGACGCCATTACCTTCTGCGATGACATCTACGAGGCGGCTGAGAACGCCGACGCGCTGGTGGTACTGACCAAATGGCCAAACACCCGGGCGACGGACGAAAACCAGCTGAAGGAAAAAATGAAGGGCGATATACTCATCGACCTGCAGAACCTTTTTGTGAAGCGCAAGGAGGTTAAGCAGCTCTTTAAATACTATGGATTAGGGATGCATTAAGCATCAGAGGAGGAATTATGAAAGTAAAAAAAGCGGTCATTCCGGCTGCGGGCCTGGGCACCCGTTTTCTGCCGGTGACCAAATCGGTCCCAAAGGAAATGCTGCCCATTGTAGACAAGCCGACGATTCAGTATATTATTGAGGAAATTGTGGACTCCGGCATTCAGGAAATCCTGATCATCACCGGGCGGAACAAGGACATCATCACCAACCATTTCGACAATGTGCCGGAGCTGGAGTTTAACCTGAAGATGAAGGGCAAAACCGAGGAGCTCAAGATGATCGAGGACATTACCAATATGGCCCGCATCTTTACCGTGCGCCAGAAAGAAGCCAAGGGTCTGGGCCACGCGGTGCTCTGCGCCAAGGAATTTGTGGGCGACGAGCCCTTTGCCGTTGTGCTGGGGGACGATATTGTCTACAATCCGGAAAAGCCTGCCCTGAAGCAGATGATCGAGGTCTTTGACGAGTACCAGGCCTCTGTCATCGGCGTGCAGACCGTGCCGGACGATCAGGTGGACAAATACGGCATTGTCTCCGGCAAGCCTGTGACCGGGGATATTTTTGAGGTGGACGACATGGTCGAAAAACCAGCCATCGGCACTGCGCCGTCTAATTTAGCCATCCTGGGCCGCTACATCATCACACCGGCCATCTTCAACATTCTGGAAAATACCGGAAAGGGCGCCGGCGGCGAAATCCAACTGACTGACGGCCTGAAAACCTTGGGCGAAAAGCAGCGCATACTGGCCTATGACTTTAAGGGCCGCCGCTACGATGTGGGCGACAAACTGGGCTTTCTGGAAGCCACGGTTGAGTATGGCCTGCGCACACCGGGGCTTGAGGAGCGCTTTATGAAATATTTGAAAAGCTACTTTGACGATCAAAAGTAAAAGTTTTTAAAATGGAGAATGCAGAATTGAGAATGGAGAATTACAGGAACAAAATGGCTTTGCCATTTTGATTTAAATCAATTTTGTCAAAGACAAAATTGGACCGATAATTCTCCATTTTCCATTCTCAATTCTCCATTTTTTCAGTCTGTTTTGTAAAATTTTATTTTTTATTTGAGCAGGCAGTGGTTTTCGGGTATAATAAGATCATGTAACCGAAATCAATCATTTAAAATCATATAAGGAGGAACACAATGGGCTACAAAGAAGTATATCAATTATGGAAAGATTATCCGGAGCTGAACGCAGACCTGCGGGCTGAGCTTGAAGCAATGACCGACGAGGGTGAAATCGAGGACCGTTTTTACCAGGACCTTGAATTTGGCACTGGCGGGATGCGCGGTAAAATCGGCGCGGGCATTAACCGGATGAACGTTTATATTGTGGCAAAGGCGACCTATGGACTGGGCAAATACCTGCTGGGGGCAGACCCCAAAAATGCTGAAAAGGGTGTTGCCATCGCCTTTGACTCCAGAAATAAATCGGCTGAATTCGCGCAGACTGCCGCGCGCGTGCTGGCGGCCATGGGCGTTCAGGCCTACCTGTTTGAAAGCCTGAGACCGACACCGGTGCTGTCCTTTACCGTGCGCCACGTGGGCGCTGCTGGTGGGATTGTCATCACCGCTTCCCACAACCCCAAGGAGTACAACGGCTATAAGGTCTACGGCCCCGACGGCGGCCAGATGGTTTCTCCGGCGGCTGACGAGCTGGTGGCTGAGATTGAAAAAATCGACAATTATTTTGATATTCCGCTGGCTAATATGCAGACAGCTGTGGAAGACGGCATGATCCAGATCATCGGCAGAGAAGTGGACGACGCTTACGCCGCTGCGGTCGAAAAAGTGGTAAAGGCGAACCCGGGCAGCGACTTAAAGGTGATTTACACGCCCATCCACGGCAGCGGCAATATGCCGGTGCGCCGTGTGCTGGATGACCTCGGCTATAAAAATGTGACGGTGGTGGCCGAGCAGGAACAGCCGGACGGCAATTTCCCGACAGTTTCCTATCCAAATCCCGAGGAGCGGTCAGTGTTCAACATTGCCATGGAAATGCCTGAAGCCAGAGATGTGGATATCATCATCGGCACCGACCCGGACTGCGACCGTGTGGGCGTGGTCGGCCGCAACGCAGAGGGTGAGTTTGTGGTCTTTACCGGAAACCAGACCGGCGCGCTGCTGGTGGACTATTTCCTCAAGACCCGCACCGAGCTGCCAGACAACAAGGTTGTGATCAAGACCATTGTCACCAGCGAGCTGGGCGGCATCGTGGCTAAATCCCACGGGGCTGAGGTGGTGGATGTGCTCACCGGCTTTAAATACATCGGCGAACATATGACAGAATATGAAAAGACCGGCGAAAAGACCTTTGCCTTTGGCTATGAAGAAAGCTATGGCTATCTGGCAGGCAGCTATGCCCGCGACAAGGACGCTGTGCTGGCCTCCGCACTGGTCTGCGAGATGGCGGATTACTATAAAAAACAGGGGATGACCCTGTACGATGCTCTGGAAGGACTGTACCAGAAATTCGGCTACTTTATCGAGGGCATCCAGTCCATGACGCTGGAGGGCATCGAGGGCAAGAAGCAGATTGAAAATATCATGGAAAAATTCCGTGCCCACCATTTCGACGCCTTTGCGGATGAAAAGCTGGTGACCTATAATGACTACCAGTCTAAGGAAAGCCTGGACAGGGCAACCGGCGAAAAATCGGCCATTGACCTGCCAAAATCCAATGTGCTCAAATTTGTCTTTAACGAAAATTCCTGGTACGCCCTCAGACCTTCGGGCACTGAGCCGAAGCTGAAGGTTTACTACTCGGTAACCGGCAGGAGCCGCGAGGGCGCAGAGGAAAAAATGGAAATTTTAAGAAAAGCGGTTAATGAAATTATCGAGGCCTGAGGACAGAGCAGCGCCCGGAATCCTGAGCATTAGGTTTTTGGGATTTCGGGAGGCTTTCTCACAGAATAGGAGTAAAAAATGAAATATGAAATTATCGGCGATACCCTGCCAGTCGTTGAGCTTGTGCTGGACAAGGGCGAGCAGATTTACACAGAGTCTGGCGGTATGTCCTGGATGGACCCCTGCTTTGAGATGGAAACCAGTACCAGGGGCGGCGCGCTGAAGGCCATCAAGAGAAGCTTCAGCGGGAACTCGCTGTTTCTGACCACTTATACCTGCCAGGCGGATAAAGGACGGATTGCCTTTTCAGCCTCTTTCCCGGGCAACATCCGGGCTGTGCACCTGGAGGCGGGACAGTCCATCATCTGTGCCAAAACAGCCTTTTTGGTGGCTGAGGAATCTGTGGACTTCTCCATTTTCTTTAAGAAAAGCGTAAAGACCGGCGTTTTTGGCGGCGCGGGCTTTATTCTCCAGAAGCTCACAGGGCCGGGCCTTGTTTTCCTTGAGCTCAACGGCACCACGGTTGAGTACACCCTGGAACCGGGCCAGCAGCTCAACGTGGATCAGGGGCACATCGCGGTCTTTGAGGAAAAAGTTAACTTTGACGTCACCCAGGTAAAGGGTGCCAAAAACATCCTGTTCAGCGGCGAGGGCCTGTTCTTTGCCACGCTGACCGGCCCAGGGCGGGTCGTGCTTCAGAGCATGCCGGTGGACAAGCTGGCCAAAGCGCTGATCCCCTATATGCCGACCAGCACCAGCAGTTAGAGGAATCCGATAGAATTTTTATGAGAGATGCAGAGTGCTCGGGAGAGGATTTTTAATGGAGAATGTAGAATTGAGAATGGAGAATTATAGGAACAATTCTACATTTAATTTTTCATTCTCCATTTGTATAGCCTCTTTCTTTAACTTTAACGATTTTTTAAATTTGTCTAAAATGCAAGAGTCCATCCCTTTGCGGGGATGGATTCTTTTGTTTTTATCCGGGCGGTGTGGTAAAATGAAGTAAATGAAGGAAAGGAAAAGTGTGCGGAAATGAGAGAAATGGTGGTTATTGGGACAGGCCTTGCGGGCAGAGTGATCGCGGACGCGCTCACTGAGCCGGATTACACCCTGGCCGGTTTTTTGTATACGGGTGACGCGCCGCCGGAGGATTTCTCTTATCCGGTGCTGGGAAGCTTTGAGGAGGCGGAACGCTTTGCGGGCCGCGGTCGTTGCTTTATCGTCGCGGAGGAAAATTTAAAGGAGCGCGAGGCTTTGATGCAGGCGTTTCCGCTGCTTGATTACGAGCCTGTGATCCATCCGGCGGCTTATGTGTCCAGGAGCGCGTCGGTGGGCCCCGGCGCCTATATCGGGGCTGGCGCCATCGTGGGAGCGGGCGCTATGATCGGGGGATGTGTCTTTATTGGCGAGGGCAGCATCGTCGGCGCCATGAGTCAGATTGCGCCTTACTGCCAGGTGCTGGCCCGGGTGAACATTGGCAGCCAGGTTATTGTTGAGCCCCGCACCTTTATCGGCCACAGCGCCACGCTCAAGGATAAGATTACCATTGCCGCAGGCACAGTGATTCAAACAGGCGAGATTGTGGTAAAAGACATGGTGATGAAAATGGTCTACAAACGCGGAGCTTGGATTTATAAGGAGAATGGGCCGGGGGAGCGGTAGAGGAAAGCTGAGAGCCTGAGGCGAAGTGTCAGGAAGCGGTTTTTGAGTTGAAAGTGGAATGTCGAAAGTGGAAAGTTTAGGAACAAATGCGCTGTGCGCATTTGATTTATAATCAAATTGGCGGCGCCAATTTGTACAGTCACTTTCCACCTTCCACCTTCCACCTTCCACCCGGCAAATTTGTGAAGGAATACCATGAAAAGAACAAAAGAATCAACAGATTCCAAACTTGTGGTCAGCGCCTGCCTTGCCGGCATACCCTGCCGGTACGACGGCCGCGACAACCTGGTGCCGGAGCTCAGGGCGCTGGTGGAGGACGGAAAGGCAGTGACCATTTGCCCGGAATGCCTGGGCGGACTGGAAATTCCCCGAAAACCCTGTGAAATTAGGGTAGTCAAAGGGGAAAGGAAAGTGTATAATGTAAAAAATGAAGATTTAACGAACGCCTTTGAAAAAGGGGCGGAAAAAGCGTTATCCCTTGCCAGGAAGGCGGGCGCGCGGCTGGCGGTGCTCAAGGCTAAGAGCCCCTCCTGCGGGTGCGGCTGTGTCTATGACGGCAGTTTCCATAAACGGCTGGTGCCTGGAAATGGCATAACAGCGGAGCTGTTCCTGCAAAACGGCCTGACGGTCATGACAGAGCAGGAGTGGCTGATGCAAAAATTTAAGGAGGAATCCATTATGGAGAAAAAGATTAATTTAGGCATTGTATTCGGTGGACAGTCTGGCGAACATGAGGTGTCACGCGCCTCGGCCTGCAATGTCATTGAAGTGATTGACAAAGAAAAATACGATATTACCCTGATCGGCATCACCAAAGACGGTGACTGGAAGGTCTACACAGGGGACTATAAAAACATTAAGGACGGCTCCTGGGAGCAGGATACGGACAAAATCCACGCGGATTTTTCCATTTTCCACGATCCCATTATTCAGGATGTGGATGTGTTCTTCCCGGTGCTTCACGGACCAATGGGCGAGGACGGCACCATCCAGGGCCTCTTTGAGCTGATGAACAAGCCTTATGTGGGCTGCGGTGTGCTGGCTTCCGCTGCCGGCATGGACAAGGTGGCCTCCAAAATGCTTTTCGAGAGCGCTGGCATCCCAGTGGGCCCATATGTTTACTTCAAACGCAGAGACTGGGAAAAGGATCCGGACCGCATCATCGACGACATCGCAGGCCGGGGCTTCCCGGTATTTATCAAGCCCTCCAACATGGGCTCCAGCGTCGGCATCAGCAAGGCGCATAATCAGGAAGAATTCATCGACGGCGTCAACGAAGCGCTCCGCTACGACAATAAAATCGTGGTGGAAGGCTTCCTGAACGCACGGGAAATCGAGTGTGCGGTTCTGGAAGAAAACGGTGAGATCAAAGCAGCGATCCCCGGCGAAGTGGTTGCCTCCAAGGAATTTTACGATTATGAAGCGAAATACAGCGACAACCAGGACTCCAAAATCGTGATTCCCGCACAGATCAGCGACGCTTTGCTCGAAAAAATCCGCGAGTATGCCATCAAGGCCTTTGAGGTGATTGACGGCAGCGGCCTCAGCCGTGTGGACTTCTTTGTGACCCGCGCGACCTACAACATTTATATCAATGAAATCAACACCATGCCCGGCTTTACCAATATCAGCATGTACCCGAAAATGTGGGAAAACATGGGCGTTTCCTACGCTGAGCTGGTTGAAAAGCTGATCCAGGGCGCTGCGGTTAAGCGTGTCAACAACTAATTGCAGATTATTTAAGAAAATCCTTGAAAAATAAAGCCATAAATGATTTAATAGAGACACTAAAGTTAAAAGTGTACAAAGCGCGAAGCAAGGTGCCTCCGGGTAGCGGCTTCCTGCTGTGCAGCAGCCTGAAAAGTTTGTAACGATTCGGAGGTGATTGTTGTGACAGATGATGAAAGAAAAAAAGTATGGCTTTCGATTACTGGAATCGTGAGCGATCAGCACCGTAATGAGGATAAGATGGAGTTTTCAACCGAAGGCGATATGTATAAGGAAAAAAACATCTCTTGTCTGACCTATAAAGAATCTGAGGTCTCCGGCATGGAGGGCACCACCACCACTGTGAAGGTGGAGGGCGGTAAGATTTCCGTGATCCGCCTGGGCTCAGTCAACTCTCTCATGGAATTTGAAGAAGGCAAGCGCAATGTGACGCTCTATTCCACCCCCTATGGCGACATTGCCATGGGCATCTTTACCAAGGGCGTGAACATCGCCTACAACGACCGGAAGGACCCGGTCAATGT